>NZ_CALVBG010000032.1 GCF_944325745.1 uncultured Faecalicoccus sp.
ATCTTAGATCTGGAAACCAAAGAGCGCGAAAGAACCGGGATCAAATCTTTGAAGATCGGTTATAATCGCGTATTTGGGTACTATATCGAAGTGCGTAACGGAAACTTATCCAATATCAAAGAAGAATTTGGATATCATGCCAAACAGACCTTGGCCAATGCGACCCGCTTTGTGACCCAGGAGCTCAAAGAAAAAGAAGAACAGATCCTGCATGCCAAAGAATCGAAGATCAAATTGGAACAAGAGTTATTTAAAGAACTGTTAGAAACGATCAAGGGCCGCTTGTTTGATCTGCACGCTCTGGCCAGTGCTTTGGCAACGATCGATGTCTTAGTATCTTTAGCTTTGCTTGCTCATGAAAAAGGGTACATCTGTCCCGCATTCCATCCGGATCAAAGCATCCATATCCAAGAAGGAAAACATCCGATCTTAGATGACCGCATGAAGAAAAAACGCTATGTGTCCAACGATTGGAACATGGAAACAGAACAGTGCATTGAATTGATCACCGGACCCAACATGGGCGGGAAATCGACCTATATGCGGCAGAACGCCTTATTGGTGATCTTAGCGCAGATGGGAAGTTTTATTCCGGCCAAACAAGCCGATATGCCGATCTTTGACCGAATCTTTACCCGTATTGGTGCCAGCGATGATATTTTGACCGGTAAATCGACCTTTATGGTGGAGATGATGGAAGCCAATACCGCTTTACGGTATGCGACCAAACGCTCCTTGATCTTGTTTGATGAGATTGGACGCGGGACCGCTACCTATGATGGGATGGCGCTGGCCCAGGCGATGTTGGAATACATCGAAGAAGCCATCCAGGCCAAGACTTTATTTTCGACCCATTACCATGAATTAACCGAACTTTCCCAGAATCATCCGGGAATCTTTAATGTGCATGTCGATGTCAAGGAAAAGAAAAACGAGATTGAATTCCGTTATCGCATCGTCGAAGGAAAAGCCGATAAATCGTACGGGGTCAACGTGGCCCGCTTGGCTCACTTGCCAAAAGTCGTATTGGATAGAGCTTCCATGTTGTTGAACGACTTTGAAAGCCAGGGAATCTCCCAGGATTATCAGCCAAGCTTGTTTGTGATGGAACAAGTACAGCCGAAAAAATCCGAATTGATGGAACGTCTGCAGAATCTGGATGTAGACTCTTTAACCCCTAGAGAAGCCTTAGACTGTCTCTATGAATTTAAAACATTAGCCGACGAGATCGAAGAATAGGAGGAAGGCATGGCAAAGATCCAAGTATTGAGTGAACATTTGACAAATATGATCGCTGCCGGAGAAGTGGTCGAAAGACCGGCGGGAATCGTGAAAGAATGTGTCGAAAACAGTATCGATGCCGGTGCCAAAGTGATCGATATCGAAGCTTTCCAGGGCGGAATCGAGCGCCTGGTCATTACCGATGACGGCAGCGGGATGGATCCGCAAGATGCGCATATGGCTTTTATGCGCCACGCCACCAGCAAGCTTTCCAGTGAAGAAGGACTTTTTAATATTCAGACCATGGGTTTTCGCGGGGAAGCGTTGCCCAGTATTGCTTCCGTGGCCCATGTGCGTTTAGAAACCAATGACGGCAATCAGGGAACGATGATCGAATACGATTACGGTCAGCTGGTCAATGAAGAAAGCGGTCATTTTCCCAAAGGGACCTCGATTGCGATCAGCGGCCTGTTTTTGAAGACTCCGGCCCGTTTTAAACACTTGAAGAGTGTTTCTTATGAATTTAGTATCATTGCCGATCTGGTCAATAAGATGGCATTGTCCCACCCAAAGATCCGATTCACGCTGTCGCATGATGGGCGAATCGTTTTTCAAACGTCCGGCAACGGCAGTCTGCAGGAGATCTTGTACCAGATGTATGGCCGGGAAGTGGCCAAAGAAGCAATCGAATTTCACGGACAAAACGATGATTTTAAGATTGCAGGCTACGCTGTGCAGCCTAAGATCAATCGCGCCACCAAATATTTTATGTTTATTACGATGAATTCGCGTCTGATCCGCAGTATTCCTATACAGAAGGCGATCTTGGATGCGTATGGATCGTATTTGCCTTCACAGCGTTTTCCTATCGTTGTCTTAGACATCCAGACCGATGCTCAGCTGGTGGATGTCAATGTGCATCCGAATAAATGGGAGATTCGTCTTTCGAAACAGAACGAATTGTTGGAGTTGATCAAAACGACACTGGCTTCGACGCTTTCGCAATCGTTAAAAACCGTAAAGATCCAGCCCAAGACAACGCCACAGTTCAAACAGGAAACCTTTGATTTTCCAATCCCGGTCGCTCAAGAACCGCTTCGGCCGAAACCTTCCACGATAGAACACACGATCGAACAAGGTTTTGCTCAATATGAAAAACCGGCTCCGGTCATCCAGGAAGAATCGGTTGTCTATGAGGCAAAACCCGAAGAAACAACGCAGGGAAAAGAATTCTTTTCGCATTTGCGTCTGATTGGCCAACTCAAAGAATCGTATATACTCTGTGAAAATGAAGAAGGATTGGTCTTGATCGATCAGCACGCTGCACAAGAGCGATATCATTATGAACAGCTGGTCAAACAGATCTATCAAAAGGAACCTTCGATCCAGCCTTTGATGGTGCCGATCCAGATCCCGGTCTCGCAAGCGGTGATTGCGCAAATCGAAACGATCAACGAAAAGACGCGTCCTTTTGGGATCGTGTTTGAAGTGTTTGGCATGGACCGTTTGCTGGTTCGCCAAGTCCCTTTATGGTTCCAGGATGTGGAAGAAGAGGCTTTTTTCCACGACTTATTGGATTTCTTTATGCAGAACCAGGAGGTAGACATGGAGGCGTTGCGCAAACATGTGATTGCGACAATGGCTTGTCATTCTTCGATTCGGTTTCATCGCGCTTTGAGTGAGGCAGAGATGAAACAGGTGATCTTGGATCTTCAAAAATGCGATCAGCCTTATCATTGTCCGCATGGGCGTCCGACTGTGATCACATTGAGTGAAAAGGATCTGCGAAAGGAGTTTGAACGTGGATAAGATATTGGCTATCGTAGGACCGACGGGAATTGGAAAGAGCGCCTGTTCGATCGAGCTTGCCCAAGCATTGGATGGCCAGATCATCTCGGGAGACTCAATGCAGGTCTACCGGCAGATGAATATCGGTACGGCCAAGATCACCGAGTCGGAAATGCAGGGCATCCCGCATTATCTGGTGGGCATCCAAGACTATAAAGATCCTTATAATGTCTGCATCTTCCAACAAAAAGCCAAAGAAGCCATCGCACAGATCCAGAAACAAGGCAAACTGCCGATTTTTTGCGGCGGAACCGGGCTGTATCTAAAGGCGGCATTATATGATTATGTCTTTGAAGAAGAACAAAAAGACGAAGAATATCTAAAACAGCTGGAGGCAAAGACCAGCGAAGAGTTGTTTGCGCTTCTTCAAACGATCGATCCGCAAGCTGCCGAAAAGATCCATCCTCATAATCGCAAACGTCTGATTCGCGCTTTGGAGATTGCGCACAACGGGCCGACAAAGACGCAAAGAGAAAATGAACAGGAACATAAACCGTTATACGATGTGTATTTTCTGGGACTGAGCATGGATCGAGAAAAGCTGTATCAGCGAATTGATCAGCGTGTGGAACAAATGTTTGAAGAAGGCCTGGCCCAGGAAGTTACTTCGTTATTTGAAGATCCGAAAACTTGGGAATACACCAGCTTTCAAGGGATCGGCTATAAAGAGTTCAAGCCTTATTTTGAACACGAAGCGACATTGGAAGAAGTTAAACAAGCGATTCAGAAACATTCGCGCCAATATGCCAAACGGCAGTTGACCTGGTTTAAACATCAGATGCCGGTACACTGGTTTGAAAAAGAGGATCCCAAGCTCTGGGAATCGATTCGGGAGTGGTACTATGGATAATATGCGAACGCAGGGAATCTTGGGACAAAATAGCGGGGAGATCTTACGTCAAAGAACGGTGCTGGTCGTTGGCTTAGGCGGTGTCGGCTCTTTTTGTGTCGAAGCTTTGGCTCGTACCGGCATCGGTCATTTGATCCTGGTGGATGCGGATGTTTTTGAAGACTCTAACCGCAATCGCCAGCTGGGGGCCACCCAAGAAACGATCGGACAAAAAAAGACCGATGTTTTAAAACAGAGAGTCTTGTCGATCACAGAAGCGCAAGTCGATACCCATGATTTCTTTTATGACCAGACAAAAGACGAGGAACTGTTTTCGCAACCGATTGATTTTGTCTGTGACTGTATTGATTCCATCACCAGCAAGCAAGATCTGATCCAAGCTTGTATCCAGCGCCAGATTCCTTTTCTTTCGTGCATGGGGATGGGAAGAAGGATCGATCCTACACAGCTTCACGTTTTGGAGTTAGAAAAAACATCGAATGATCCCTTGGCCAAACGCCTGCGGATCTGGAAACGCAAACAAAGAATCAAAGAAAAGATCCCTGTGGTCTGCAGCCGGGAAGTTCCCGTGGCGCAAATTGAAGGGCAGCCGCTGGCTTCGGTGATCTTCGTACCGGCCAGTGCCGGGCTTTTGATGGCCAAAGAATGCGTAGAAAGATTGTTGAAATGAGGGAAGATCCAATGAAAGATGTATTTATTATCAATCCGAAAGGGCAAAAGAAAGAGCAGTTGGAGCTGATCCACCAGATCCAGGAAGTTTTTCAGGGAAAACGAATCATCATTGAAAAGACCAACGGGCCTGGTCATGCCCGCTTTATTGCACAAAAATATGCCTTAAAAACCGAGGAACCTGTGCATCTTTATGTCTGCGGCGGAGACGGGACCTTGCATGAAGTGGTCAACGGCATGGCGCATGCACCCCATATCTACTTATCGATTCTTCCTATCGGGACTGGAAATGATTTTATTAAATCGTTTGAGGGATTGACCAAACAAGATTTTTTGGATCTGGCGGCGTATCAAGATCCGATTGCGATGGATTGTGATCTTTTGAAGGTGAACGGTGAATATGTATTAAATTCCGCTTCGATCGGATTCGATGTCCATGTGGCCGATGCCGCCAACAAGACCAAGAAGATCATTCCCAAAGGCGGGATCTTTCATTACACGTTAGGGATGTTGACCAGTCTTCGCAAGCCGTTAGGTGAGACGTATGCTTTACAGATCGATCAGGAACGCTTAAAACCTGATCTGTATACGTTTTTAGTTTTTGCCAACGGCCGGTTTTATGGCGGCGGATACCAGCCTTGTCCGGATGCCTTGTTGAATGACGGGGAAATGGATATTTGCCTGATCAAAAAAGTTTCCCGGACCCAGATCGTTTCTTTAGCGAAACTTTATGAAAAGGGAGAACATGTGCAGATTCCGGAATTGGCAATCATGAAAAGAGGACAAGTGGTCCACGTGGATACGGAAAACAAAGCAGTGAAGATGAATTTGGATGGGGAAGTCCGCGCTTTCAAAAATCCGACGATCGAGATCGAAGCGCAGGCGATCCACTTATTATTGCCCAACAAAAAAGACTGATCATTTTTTCTCAGTCTTTTTTTGTATCATCTTCAATGCCCTGGTCTTCTAAGATCAGCTCGATATATGCTTTGGCGATATTTTCCGCAATCAAATTTTGATATTTGGTCTGGGAAAGATCATGACATTCGGAGTAGTTGCTCATATAACCGGCTTCAAACAACAAGGCCGGTATTTTTTGATGGCTGACGACATAGAGAGGGTATTGTTCAACATAGATCACACCGCGATCGTATTCCCAACCGACTTCGTCCAAGTTTTGGGCAATCCGACGCGAGACCTCATAGGAGAAATCATCATCTTGGCGAATGTAGGATTCATAACCGTATTGGCTAGTATCTTCTTGAGAATTCATATGAATGCTCAGATAATAATCGGCGTTATTTTCGGCCGTAAAATCGACACGAGCTTTTAGATCCTCGGATTCTTCTTCTGGCCATGATATTTCATCGCTGTCTCGCGTATACATCACTTCGATACGGGGTTCATGTTCTTCGATATAGTCTCCAACGGCTAAGGCAATAGCCAGATTGATGTCTTTTTCATAACTTCCATCAGCTCCAATCGTTCCCACGTCGTATCCTCCATGGCCGGGATCGATACATAAAGTTGCGACTTTTCCCCATGGCAAAATAGAACTAATCTGTCCTCCGGTAAAGACAAACGATAATAAAAGAACCAAGACCAGGCTACAAGAAAATAATCCCAGACCGATCTTGACCCAAGGGCGTAATTTGTATTTTTTTCGGCTGTTTGTTCTTATCATGGGGGTAGTATACCATGAATATTCGATGGATGATGAAATTCACATGGTATCACACAAAAACCATAATTATTCGAAAATTGCCGTTCCAATGCGGACCATATTGGCCCCGTGTTCGATCGCGATTTTATAATCGTGGCTCATGCCCATCGATAAGGTGTCAATCGTGGGATAAAGCGAGCGCATTTTTTCATACAGTGCGTGCATCTGATCGAATTCCTGAGCGACCAGATCCATATCTTCGGTATGGGTTGCCACACACATAAAACCGCGCACACGGATATGCGGGTACGCTTGAAGTGCACTTAAAAAATCTTCGGCTTCTTCATAAGGAAGCCCGGTCTTCATCGGATCGTTGGAAATCTTGATCTGGACCAGCACATCTTGAACCAGATCTTGGCGGGCGGCATATTTTTCAATCTCTTTGGCTAGTTTTAAAGAATCCAAAGATTCGATCAAGTCGACTTTTCCGATGATGTATTTCACTTTGTTGGTCTGCAGATGACCGATGATATGCCAAGTGTAGGCAGGATCGTATTTATCGACAAATTCTTGAACGCGGTTTTCTCCAAAAACCTGAAGACCTGCCTGGGCCGCTTCTTCAATTTGTTCTTTGGTTCGTTTTTTAGAAACGGCGACCACTTGTACGCCTTTTAAAGCTTTTAATGATTCAATCAATTCACGATTCATGAAAATTCCTTCTTTCCAAAGAGTATTATAATTCTTTCCTTCTTCGAAAGACAATGGATTATGGTATAATGCTTGGGATTGGTGATGCATTATGAAACATGGTTTTTTTATAACATTAGAAGGAAATGACGGGGCCGGGAAAACCACCGTGGCCCTGGGATTAAAAGAAGCATTGGAAAAACGCGGCTACAAAGTCGTCTATACCAGAGAGCCTGGCGGGTCCAAAATTGCCGAAAGGATCCGTGATATTTTATTGAACGATACCCAGGAGGCGATGGACGGGCGCACGGAAGCGCTGTTGTTTGCGGCCAGCCGCCGCCAACATCTTAAACAGATCGTGATGCCGGCACTGGAAGAAAACAAGATCGTTCTCTGTGACCGCTTTGTGGACTCCAGCTTGGCTTATCAGGGTGTTGCCCGAGGACTGGGGCTGGAAGAAGTCTGGAAGATCAATCAGTTTGCGATCGAAAACTGCATGCCGCAGCTGACCTTGTTTTTAAAGGTATCAATTGAGACGGGGCAAAAGCGGATGAATATTCGCGGCGAAAAAAACCGTTTGGATCGGGAACAAGATACCTTTCATCAAAAAGTGAGGGAAGGCTATGATCTTCTGATCCGGAAATTCCCGGAAAGAATTAAAGTGATCGATGCGGAACCGGATCCGCAGACGGTTCTGGAAGATTGTATCCAGACAGTATTGGAAGGAATGGAAGCGCATGGATAAAGAGCAGCTGAAAAAGGAACAACCGGTTGTTTATCGCACGCTCTCGAACGCTTTGAAACAAGACCGTTTGGCCCATGCCGTCTTATTGACCGGGCCCAAAGGGGCGCCCAAGACCGAGACTGCCATCTTGTTGGCGCAAAGTCTAGTTTGTGAATATCGAGATGAAGATGGATTTGCCTGCCAAACGTGTCCGGCATGTCAGCGCATCCAAAATGAAGAAGCCATCGACTTTCGCTGGATCCATGGCGATAAAGCGCGCATCAAGAAAAAAGAGATCTTGGAGCTTCAGGAATTCTTTGAATCGACCAGCGTGGAAGATGCGAACCGTCGAATTTATTTCTTGGAACAATTTGATCAAGCGACACCGGATGCGGCCAATTCGCTTTTAAAATTCTTGGAAGAACCGGCACCGGGCATCTTCGCGATCTTGAGCGCAGATGAAAGATCCAATGTATTGCCGACGATCCAGTCGCGCTGTCAATGGATCCCGTTTCGTCCGGCCTCTTCAAAACGTTTGGAAACGCAATTTTTAGCGTGGACGGATCCGGAAAGCGCCTATATGTTGGCACATCATGGATATACTCCGGAAAAAGCCCAGGCCGCCTTGGCGGATGAAGATTTTGAATTCATCCATCAGGAAGCCAAGGATTATGTGATGCATTGTGAAGAGATGGCCAAGATCTTGTTTATGCAAAGAAATGTCTTTGTGCCTAAAGGGGATCGCATGACCAAGGAAAAGATCCTTTGGTTTTTAGACTGGGTGCTCTTCTATTTTCAAAACGGTGAAAGAAAACTGTCTCTACAAAAACAAGTGGCGATTCGTGAGATCCTGATTGAATCGATGGACCGGATCCAGCGTCCGGTTGAACTCGCCTTGTTTTTAGATAAAATATATAATCAGATAAGAAAGGTCGTGATTTCTTGAGAAACCAGGAAAAATCAAACGAGAATCGTGAATATAAATATATTGTCTATGTGCAGTTCGAAGGATCGAAAAAAGCGTATACGTTTGGATCCAATCTGTCTTATAAACAAGGGGATCCGGTCGTTGTAGAGACGGTCCGCGGCAAAGAGCTGGGACAAGTGTGTCTGGACAGCCAGCCTTTTGATCCCGATGAAGTCAAAGGATCGATCAAACCGGTGATCCGTCTGGCGACAGAATACGATGTGATGCAGAAAAAAGATAATGTGGAAAAAGCGGAAGAGGCCATGAAGATCTGCCATCAATGCATTGCCGATCTGGGATTGGATATGCATTTGATCAGCGGCGAATACACGCTCGATCGCTCCAAGGTCATCTTTACGTATGTCAGCGATGAACGTGTCGATTTCCGCCAGCTTTTAAAAGATCTGGCCAGCCATCTTCACTGCCGTATCGAATTGCGGCAAGTGGGTCCCAGAAACAAGGCCAAAATGGTCGGGGGCCTGGGAAACTGCGGAATGGAAACTTGTTGTTCGCGGTTTTTAAGTGATTTTGAAGCCGTCTCCATCAACATGGCCAAAAATCAGCTGTTGGCCCTCAACATCCAGAAGCTCAGCGGACAATGCGGAAAGCTGATGTGCTGTCTGCGCTATGAAAATGAAGAATATACACGTTTGCGCGAAGGCCTGCCGAAGATCAATTCGCAGATCACATTTGAGGATACGCGCTATAAGATCACGGCGATGAATGTCCTTCAGAAACAAGCCAAGCTCGAAAATAAAGAAGAAGTTCGCTTTGTATCTTTTGATGAACTGTGGCCAGATAGGAACAAGAAGAATGAGAAGACAAAAAAGCTTCCAAAATAACCAGCCGACTCTCTATTTAGTGCCTACACCGATCGGCAATCTGCAGGAGATGACACCGCGGGCCTTGGAGATCTTAAACCAGGTCGATGTAATTGCGGCCGAAGACACCCGAAATACGCATAAGCTTTGCCAGGCGTATGGGATCCAAAAGCCGCTGATCTCGCATCATGAACACAACCAGGCCGCCAGTATCCCTGAGATCTTGCATCTTCTCGAGCAGGGCAAACAAGTGGCCGTTGTCAGTGATGCCGGGTATCCCCTAGTTTCCGATCCGGGACAGCGTTTGGTCCAAGAAGTCATCGAGAAAGATTTCAATGTCGTTTCTTTATCGGGGGCCAATGCGGCCACCAACGCCTTGGTTGCCAGCGGTTTATCGACGGAGCATTACTTGTTTTATGGCTTTCTTGATCACAAGAGCAGCCGACGAAAAAAACAGCTGGAAGAACTCAAGGATTTTCCGTATACGATGATCTTTTATGAAGCGCCGCATCGCATCGAAGACATGCTGCAGGATTGTCTGGATGTCTTGGGCAATCGAAACATTGTGTTGGCCAGAGAACTGACGAAAATCTATGAGGAATATCTACGAGGATCGATCCAGGAGGTCTTGGAGATTGTTTCTTCTCTGAAAGGGGAAATGGTCGTTTTGATCGAAGGCAAGAAATCAGAAACAAAACCCTTTGATCTGGAAGAGGCTCTCAAACAAGTCCAAGCTCTGGTCGCGGAAGGCATGAAAACCAAAGAGGCCATCAAACAAGTGGCACAAAAGATGAATGGTTCGAAAAATGAACTGTATGAAGCGTATCATAAACAATCTTGATCTTGCGAAAGCAGGATCTTTTTTTGTTAAGGGATGGAAAAATGCAATTTTCGATACTGAAACAGGGTGGAAAAATGCAACTTTTGGGGTCAAAACAGGGTGGAAAAATGCAATTTTAGATTAAAACGTGTTATCATAAAGACGGTGATGAACGATGTTGTACAGAAAAATTGAGTGTGAGCTGAAGTCTTGGCTAGACAGTAGTAAAAAAGCGATTTTGATCGATGGCGCCAGACAAGTGGGGAAATCAACGATAGTTCTTCAATTTTTGAAAGCACAAAATCAAGAATTTGTATGTTTTGATTTGATTAAAGATAAAAATGTTTTGGATGCGTTTAACACATCTTCCAGTGCGGATCAATTATTGCTTCGGCTCTCGGCTCTTTCTTCTAAGCCGTTAAATCCAGGGAAAACTATTATTTTTATCGATGAAGCACAGGAAGCAGAGGATGCGATCACACCGATCAAATATCTCGTAAAGGATCAGAGATATCGCTATGTGGTTTCAGGTTCTTTGTTGGGGATCAAAATGAAAAATGTACAGTCGATCCCGATTGGATATATGTCTGTGGTACAAATGTATCCATTGGATTTTGAAGAATTTGCCCTGGCCAATGGAGTAAATCCAAGCATTATTTCTTATTTGGAAACTTGTTTTGAAACTAAGGAAACAGTGGATGCGCAAATTCATAAACAGATGTTGGAGCTGTTTAATCTCTATTTGATCATTGGGGGGATGCCCGAGGCGGTCCAAGAATTTGTGAATTCCCATAATATTGCCAGAGTACAAAGCATCTTGGCAGATATAGATCAAAACTATCAAATGGATATTTCTAAATATGATAAAGAAGAAAAGCTTTTGATCGAAGATATTTATAAACTGATCCCCAGTGAATTAAATGCTCAGAACAAGCGATTTATTTTAAAAGAGTTGAATCAGAATGCACGATTTTATCAATATGACAGTTCGTTTGTCTGGTTGATCAACAGCGGTGTTGGATTGTTTACGTACAATGTGGATAATCCGGTATACCCGTTGTTGGCCAGCAAAGAAAGGACTCTGTTCAAACTGTTTTTATGCGATGTCGGTTTGTTATGCAGTAAATTGTATGGAGAAACGGTGATCAAAATTTTGAATGGGGAGACAAATGTAAATTTCGGAGCCATATATGAATCGGTTGTTGCTCAAGAACTCACAGCTCACGATTTTCCGTTGTTTTACCACAACAATAAGAAGCGGGGAGAAGTTGATTTTTTAATTGAACAAGAAGATCAGGTGGTTCCCATTGAGGTCAAGAGCGGGAAAGATTATAAACGACACAGTGCTTTGACTAATATGCTGCAAGATCCATCTTTACAGATCGAAAAAGCATATATATTGAATTATGGCAATATACAGGTGCAAGATCGAAAGATCTATTTACCAGTCTATATGGTCATGTTTATCAAAAAAACGAAAGAAAGAGAAGATACGATTTATGTTCCTGATCTTTCAAAACTTCGATAAAATAAGATATATACAGTCGTTTGCGAGGGATGATCATGAAGAAGTTGTATAAGTATGTGTTAGATGCGGTAATGGTTGCCGCAGTACTGGTCTGCAGTGCATGTGCGAACGCTCCGGCGGCAGACCCGAACTCGGAACCGGTCGAGGGGAATCAACCGAAAAATTTGGAAGAGATTACCATACCGGCTTCGATATTTGAGTTCGCAAATTCTGATATCGACGATAACTTTGAAGAGTTCAGCGAGTATTGTTACAGCGTAGAGCGAGATGGGAATGATCTGATCCTGGGGGTGACGCCGTCCCAAAAAGAAGAGCTCATAGAAATGTACTCGGATTCCATCGATGATGTACTTGAAAAAATGACGGAAGAAGAACAGGGATATTTTGTGGAGACAGACAAGGATCACAGCCGGTTCGTCTATCATTATGATGAAAAAATTGATGGTGTTCTGCAGGCGAAGATGCTGCTGACGATTACGACCTCGGACGTTTTGATCGGGATCCTGGAGACGAAAGATCCGAACTGGAATGTACAGGCAAAGATCGTGAACTGTCATACCGGACTGACGATCGGTGAAACGACATTTCCAGAGGGAAGTATGACTTTCGGACCGGATGAATGGAAGGCCAGCTATGATGACGGGGCATGGCTCCAAACAAAACAAGCGGAAGTCATGGCCATGACAGGCCTTAGCGGACCTTATGAAGAATTGACGGATACTCAGAAAGGGGTTGTCACTTCTGTGGGGCAGATGATGGATTGGATCGAAGGAAAATACGGACAGCCATTCCATTACCTGTCTTATGCGCCAGGGGATGCGACCGAAAAAGAGCACCTGAAAGTTTATCCGGAACAGGGAAATGAATCCGATGTTGTCACGGTGTATCGCACGTATGAAAACGGACTTTACCAGTATGAAGATGATTACGGATCCATTCTGACTCGTCCTGCCTATGAAGAGCAGGTTCAATCCTTTGCGCAGCAGGTTCTGCCTTCTGAAGGAATAAAGATTTATACCGAAGTGAAGAGCGGCGAGGCAAAAGAAGGATCGGTTTTGAATCAAGTTTCTGCTGTGACATATATTTTTATGAATGATGATCTGTGTGCAGAAGAGTATGAAACCTTTCTAAAGGCGGTACCGGATTGGCTTACAGAAAACTGTCAGGGCGTACCGGCCGGGATCTATTTGCGCATGGCAAAGTCCGAAGCATGGCAATCGATCGACCGATCGAATTATGAGGATATGCTTCGAGAAGATATCTATACGAAAGAAGCAGAGTGTGCCATCTCAGGCAGCGGAAAAGTGACAGTGAATTAACCAAGAGGAGAAGCACCATGCGGAAACTTTTATCACTAATGGTATGTTGCACCTTGATATGTGGCCTGAGCGGATGTGCCGGATTATCCAACGAATTTCGTTCTGATGAAGAATTGGCAGATGTAATGATCGAAAACATCATCGACTGCGCAGAAAAGGAAGATGCCCAGGCACTGACCGGATTATTTTCGCAATATGCCAAGGAGAGTACATTCAATTTAACCAAGCAGGCAGAAGACTTCCTGGATTTTTTTCAAGGCGAATGTGAAGACTGGAAAGGAAATGCGAGTTCCCATCAAAAAAGTGAATATGGAAAAACCATCTGGCGGGAATTGAGAGGACAGTATTCCGTTACTACCGAGGATGCACAATACAAAATCGCCTATATTTATATTCCTTTCGACAGAGAAGAACCAGAGAAAGAAGGACTCACCGCAGTAGAGATCACTACGGAAGAAACATTTAATGAAGAAGATTTCCTTTGGAGCTTGGATCAGAAACCGGGGATCTATGTGTCAGAAGGCAAGGAAGAGACGGCCTTAGAACGAAGGCTGCTTTCTCCGGAAGAGATGATCCAAAAGGCGGGGCTGACCGAAGAACAGGTTCGCGGCATCGATCTCGAAGAGTTTATTAAAGATTTTGACATCACCGAAAACGATGTGGATACCCTCAATATCCCTTTGCTTCTGGAAGAATATGAACCAGAATACAAAGGCAGATCGCGGGATGTGAGCGATCTTCTGGAAGACGACAT
>NZ_CALVBG010000033.1 GCF_944325745.1 uncultured Faecalicoccus sp.
AGGAAATTGAAGATTATTTAAATAAGAATAGTAGTTTGGGGGAATAATTATGTTTAAAGATTTGATGCAGGCGATTTTTACGGAAGAAGTAGAACCGGAAGAAACTGAAACGGAAGTGGAAGCTGAGGCTTCTACACCGGAACCGGAACCCCAAGTTGTAAAACAGGAAGAGAACCCAACGTTTGTGGAACCAGCGATCTCTTTAGATACAACGACGGTCCAAGAGCCTGAAATTGCACAATTTGGACAAACAACAAATAAGATTGAAGAAACACACTCTAGTTTATTTACAGGTTTAGATGTTGACAGTATTGCCAGCGAAGAACCAAAACCACGAAAAAAACCATATCATTTTGATCGTTCCAAAACGATGAAGATTCGTCGTACGCAGGAAGATTTAGAATATACACCCATTATTTCTCCTATTTTTGGAAATATGGAAGAAGCAAAAAAAGATAATTCTAAAGTTCATAATGCGATCGACCTTCATAAACCAGAACAGCCTGAAGATTATATGACTGTCCTTTCTCCGATGTATGGAGAAAAGCTGGATGCAGTTCGCCCCACTCGACGTATTCCCAAAATGAACACAGAACCTGTCAAACCAGAACAGAAAGTTTCGAAAAGTTCTTTATCCTTAGATGATATGCTTGAGAAAGCACCAAAGGAAAAAAATCAACAAACAACTTTGTTCTCTCAAGAAGACTAGATTGAGGTGATATTCTATGGCTTATCATTTTATCGGGATCAAGGGTACCGGCATGGCTTCTTTGGCAACTATTTTATTTGATGAACGCAAAGAAGTGAATGGAAGCGATATTGAAAAATATATTTTTACACAAGATGAACTGGAGAGAAGAGGAATCGAAATCACAAAGTTTGATGCGGATAACATCAAAGACAACGATACGGTTATCATTGGTTTATCTTTTGATCAAACAAATCCGGAAGTGAAAGCGGCATACGCAAATCCTACTGTCAAAACTTATTACTATAACGAATATCTTGGAAAATTGCTGGAGTCCTATGCATCGATTTGTGTGGCTGGTACACACGGAAAATCAACGACGACAGGAATTCTAGGAACTGTGCTGCCAAACTATGCACCTACTGGATATTTGATTGGCGATGGACATGGACATATGCCAAAGCAGGCTAAATATTTTGTTTTAGAGTCTTGTGAATTCCAGCGGCATTTTTTAGCGTATCATCCAGATTACTCGATTATCACGAATATTGAGTTGGATCACGTTGATTATTATAAAGATATGGATGATTACTTAGATGCATTTCAAACTTTTGTATCCCAGACAAAGAAACATTGCGTCATCTTTGGTGATGATCCTTATTTGCGTAAATTAAAATATTCCACACCTGTTTCGACTTACGGATTAGGACCTGATAATGATTATCGAGCCGTTCATGTTGAACAGGGACCGTTTGGAATGCGATTTGATTGCGAGTATCAAGGAAAGGTGATTGCACATATCGAATTGTCAGAGATTGGGGATCCATTTTTACAGGATGCATTAGGATGTTTTGCCTTGTGCCATGTATTAGGAATGCCAGTCGACAACATTGTTCAAGGATTGAAAGATTATAAAGGGATTGCTAGACGATTTGTAATTGAGGAAGTGAAGGATAGTGTTTTAATTGATGATTATGCACATCATCCGACTGCTATTCGTTATATGATCGATTCGGCGCGTAAAAAGTACCCTAATCATAAAATTGTGGCATTATATAAACCGGATCGCTATTCTCGTCTTCAATATTTCTTGAATGATTTTGCGGACAGCTTGAACACGGCGGATCAAGTCGTTCTTTGTGACTTTCCGAAAAATGCAGTTCGAGAAGATGATTCAATTACTGTGACCATTCAAGATCTTTTGAATTTATGTCCGGGTTCGCAGTTATTAGATATTGATCAAGCTTCTGCTAAAGTTTTAAAAGACATGGCACCTGCGGTCTATGTATTTATGTCTAGTAAAGATATCTATCTCTTAAAGGATATGTTGTTCAAAGAAATTGAATCGTCAAACTAAGTTTTTAAATATTAGGATCTTATCGGTGTATAAGGTCCTTTTTTCTATTCGTTTATAAAAGCCTTAGATACTTTATTATTCTTCGAATCATTAAAGCGTTTTCATCGTTATGAAAATATTTTCAAAAATACATAGAAATCAAAATTTGGAAATGTTATAATACAAAAAGAGGTGGTAATTTGACAGTAGATACGTTTTTTTCTACAATCGCTAAGGTTGCCGGCTGGATCTTGCCGGTCTTAGGAATCGTCGTTTTAATATATTTAATTCTGATTTTAAGAGAGCTACTCGTTACATTAAAAAGCGCTACAAAAACTTTAACGACGACAGAGGAGCAAATTCGAAAACTCGATGTTCCTTTACAAACAGCTGAAAATCTCTCTCGTACGGTGGATGAAGTCCATGAAACAACAAAAAAAGCTGTAAAATCAACGGCATCATTCCTTGTATCAAATTTAGATCAGTTAAAAAACTGGTTCCATCAAAAAAATTCAAATGTTCCTAATGATGTTGATGAAAGTTTTCTTTCGGCATCAGAAGATATAAAAGAGGAGGAAAGCATATGAGTGAAGAAAACAAAACGGTTGATGTGGTAGAAGAATTAAAAGAAGAGGCTTTGACAGAGCTTTCAACATTAGAAGAAGAAAATAATACCGAAAACGAAAAGATTATTTCTGATGCGAAAGAGAAAATCAAAGCGGTTTTTGACGATCTTCAAATCTGGATCAAAAATAATACAGAACCAGAAAAAGTTAAAGAAGGTCTGAATAAAGCAAAAGATGAATCCATTCGTATTCTTAAAACTACCAAAGACAAAGCAATCGAAATCAGTAATTCAGAACAGTTTAAAAATACAGTTTCCGCAGGGAAAGATTTCTTGGTTGGTGCTGGCACTTTGATTGGAGATGGCTTAAAAGCTGGGGCCGATGTTTTGATGCGTAATGAAAACATCAAAAATATTGTGGATACTGCCGATCAGAAATTGGATGTTTTGCGTGAAAATGAAAATTTAAAAAATGTCGTGGATGCTGCCGAAGATGTGACTCAAAAGCTCAATGATGCTGTATTTTCTGGTATTCGCAAATTCTTTGATAAAAAAGATCGTACCGATACAGCAGCTGAACAGGAGGATTCTGAATAAGTATGAAACGAATCACCATCTATGATGTTGCTAAAGAAGCGGACGTCTCGTTGGCTACTGTCAGCCGTGTAATCAATGACAGTAATGTTGTGCGTGAAGATACAAAACAACGCGTTCAGGAGGCCATTGAAAAATTAGGATATAAACCGAATGCGATTGCCCAAGGTTTGGCTCTCTCTAAAACGACGACCGTGTCGATCGTCATGAGTGAGAAATTATTTGCGTACAACGGTAAAATCCTGAATGGTTTAATGGATGTTGCGAAAATCTATAATTACAACATCATGTTTCACACGACATCGAAAGGTATTTCAAAAATGCAAGATGTCATTGAATCCATTATTAAATCGCATGTTGATGGAGTCATTCTCTTCAATGATAATTTCTCAGAAGATGAAATGGAAGTTTTACAAGAATACCAGATTCCTATGGTGGTTGTTGGAAGCCAATTAGCCGAAACTGGCATTGACAATGTGGGCAATGTCTATGTTAATTTTGAACAAATGGCTTACCAAATGGTCAATGAGCTGTTTGAAAAAGGAATTACTGATATTTCTTTGGTTGAGGATAAATTGAACTTAAGCATGATGGCTCAATTACGTTCCGGTATTGAAAAAGCCTTTGCCGAAAAGGGAATGGAATTCAAAAAATATATTTCTTATGATGATACTTATAAGAGTTCCTACAATTTCTTAACGGATTATTTTAAAAGCCATAAACCTAGCCAGTTTGTATTTACATTCCGTGATTCACAGGCGATTGCTCTTTTGAATGCTTGCCAGGAAGCAGGATATAAGATTCCGGATGATTGCCAAGTGGTTTGTGTTTTAAATAACAAATACTTATCGATGACGCGCCCGAATATTTCTACTTTTAATATCCCAGAGTATGATATGGGGGCTGTCTCGATGCGTCTATTAACAAAAATGTTGGTTGATGATGATTCAATCAAAGATAAAGATAGTAAACAGATTGAACTTGGATATTCCTTTATTCCAAAAGGAACAACAAAATAGTTTTATAGGGAGGTCTATATTACATAGATCTTCTTTTTTATGAAATATGTGCAATGTAGAGGTTTTTTTGTTTGTAGTGTATAATATCCATTATGGAAGTAGTATTGATCAACCAAGCAAAAGATCCAAGTATCTATCGTTATAAGAAGGATTTTTCCGCAATTTTAAAAAGGACCTGCGATGTTCTTAATTTAAATAATGAGTACACGCTTAGCGTTATTTTTGTGACGCCTGAAGAGATTCATGAAATCAACCGCGAATATCGCAATATTGATAGAAGTACAGATGTCATCAGTTTTGCACTTCATGATGATATGTCGAATGTTTTGCTTGAAGAAGAAGAAAATGAATTAGGAGATATCTTTATCAATGTTCAGGCTATATCAGATCAGGCAAAAGAGTATGGACATTCAAAGCGAAGAGAAGCTTGTTTTCTCTTTTGTCATGGTTTGTTGCATTTATTAGGGTATGACCACATGGAACCAGATGAAGAAAAAGAGATGTTCCATTTGCAGGATGTGATTTTGGATGAAATGGTTAAAAGGTAGATTTAAATACGCTTTTAGCGGATTTCGATACGCGCTCATGGACCGCAGTATACGATTACAATGTTTGTTTGGCTTGATTGTGATTTTGGCGGGGATCATTTTCCGTTTAACATTTTTGGAATGGATCCTTATTGTTTTCTGCATTGGATTTGTGATCTTCGCAGAAATCGTTAACTCTTGTATAGAGAATCTCGTTGATTATATTTCATTGAAACACACGCCCCAGGGTAAAAAAATCAAGGATATGGCAGCGGCGGCTGTTTTGTTGGTCAGCATCATGAGTGCTGTTGTTGGTTTGATTATTTTCTTGCCAAAATTATTTTAGGAGATATTTATGTCATATAAATCAGGATTTATTGCCATCATAGGACGGCCTAATGTTGGCAAAAGCACATTGATGAATTCACTTTTAAAAGAAAAAATTGCGATTATGTCGGATAAACCGAACACGACCAGAAATAATATTGCTGGCATCTTAACCCAAGAAGATGTGCAATATGTTTTTGTTGATACGCCAGGTATTCATAAACCTCAACAACAATTAGGTCGAGTTTTGAATAAAAATGCATATATGGCAATGGAAGATTGTGATTGCATTGCTTGGATCGTAGATGCAAACCAACCTTTTGGAAAAGGGGATTCCTTTATTCTGGATAGAATTACTTCTTTACAGAAAAAAATCATTTTGATTCTTAATAAGATTGATTTATTGTCTAAAGAGGAATTGATGAATGTCTTAGTGGAATGGAATCAAAAAGCATCTTTTTATGCGATCATTCCCATTAGTGCAAAAGCACAGGACAACTTACAGGAATTATTAAATGTTATAAAAGAAATCTTGCCAGAGGGAATGCCTTTATATCCGCAAGAGATGAAAAGCGATCACGGTGAAGATTTTCAAATCACTGAGATCATTCGCGAGAAGATCCTTTTTAATACAAAAGAAGAGATTCCTCACAGTGTAGCGGTTTTGTTGGAAAATAAAGAAAACAAAGATCATCATCTGTATTTGCAAGCAGTGATCGTTGTTGACCGAAATTCTCAAAAAGGGATATTGATTGGAAAGCAAGGCAGCATGATCAAAAAGATCCGACTTTCTGCTCAAAAAGAATTGAAACAAAAATTTGGTTGTCCAGTTACGCTGGATCTTTATGTTCGAGTGGAAAAAAACTGGAGAAACAAAGATTTAAAGATCAAAGAATTTGGATTGGATGAATTCAACGATGACTGAAGTCGAGGGAATCGTATTAAAAGTTCAAGATTATAAAGAAAATGATGCTTTAGCCTGGTTGTTAACAGAGACCGAAATATTGACTGTCCGTATTCGCGGCTATCAAAAGACTACATCGAAATTAAGGAATTGTGCACAATGTTTTTCTCATGTCCGTTGGCAGATCCATTCTAAGGTCCAAGGCTTTTCCTTATTGATTCATGGGACTTGTATTGATTTTTTTGCTTTTCAAAATAATCTTTTACGACAAAGCATAGCTTTTGTTTTACGTGACATTTTTTTAAAAATTGATGGTCATTCTAGTTATCTTAACCTTTTTTTATCGATATTACATGCAGTTTCCGACACCGATCAAGAGTTTTATTTCCGCATCGTATGGCTGTTAAAACAAATTTTGATCAACGAAGGAATCCAGCCGTACACCGATGGATGTATCCTTTGTCATAGAACAGATCGTTTGCAAGTTTTAAGTAAAACACAAGGTGGTTTTTTATGTTCAAACTGCAATACAGATAAGAAAACGGATAAAAAAGAAGAATTGATCAAGATCTATTCCATATTTCATGCCGAACTAGAAAACTTTGAACTTTGTCGCGATCGATTTGTGTTTTCTTTACAAGATGTTCTTTATTGGTGTGAATGGTTTGAATATTATCAGCAAGTTCATCTAAAAAGTTTGGACTTTGTTAAACAAATTGTAAAGCTGGAATCATCAGCATAAATCAGGAACTCATGAAGAATTATAGAATTTCTATTTCAGATTTTGTATAATAATATGGAATGCTTAGGAGGATTTTATGGCAGAAAAATTATCAAGAACGAAAAGATATCAAGAATTAAGAAATCGACTGGATGAAGAAACAACAGCCGCTCAAGAAGATAAGATCAATCAACAAACAGGATTTGCACGTCTTTCTCGTACACAGCATAAAGCGTTATCGCATGCCAGTGATCATCGTGCCGCTACTTCTACATTTACTTATGAAGATGCTCCCAAACAGAGCCCGGTCATGGAAGATCTGTTAGGGGAAGTAAAACAGTATAACATTGAAAAAGGAAATCGTTATACCGATGATACACAAATCAACATTCTTCATCAATTAGAATCTCAACCGGAGATCAGTCGTCGCAACACCCATATATTACCGGTTGAGGAAGAAGAGGAAGAATCCGGAAGCACAATGCGCATGCCAAAGCCAGATATGGATGTTGATGGGGTAGCGACTTATATGCCAAACCAGAAACTGACGCGCATCAATCCTGTGATGACAAAACCGGAAATCGTCGCAGCGCCGGAAGTAAAGGAAGAGGAAGAAGTACAAGCAAAAGAAGAAGCAATTACTCTTTCTAATGAGGAAAGCCAAAGAGTGTTCCTGGGCAAAGATGATTTTTTGGTGGATGATACGATTGATACGGATCACTTATCCTTATTTGATACGAAACCATCTCCTCGAGTTGAACCTGAAGCTACAGTTCAGAAACCTGTTCAACCAAAACGGGCAAAGAAGCCGTCTAAGCCTAAAAAGACCGCAAAGAGCAAACCAGTTTCTCAAGATATGCCATCTGCCAAGATCCGCATGAGCACACGTGATATAGAAGACATTGAAAAGGAACCAAAAAGTCGTTCGGGAATGGTTGTCAATGTGATTCTTGTTGTTTTAGTGATTTTATTATTGGCGAGCATTGCTGCTACTATATATTTTTTGACACAGATAGGAGCTTAGTTCTATGGGCAAATTCAATATTGCAATCGATGGACCTAGCGGAGTTGGAAAAAGTACGATTGCAAATCTTTTAGCTCAACATTATCATATGACACATTTAGATACAGGTGCCATGTATCGTTGTGTTGCTTATTATTTCAAGAATAACAAGATTGATTTAAATGATCCGGCCTCAGTACAAGCAGCTTTAGATTCTATCCGAATCGCATTTGATCAAGATCGTGTTTACTTAAATGATGAGGATGTAACACAATCTATTCGGTTCAATGAAATTTCCATGGCAGCTTCCAAGGTTTCTAAGCTGGAAGCAGTACGTAAAAAATTAGTCTCTTTACAACAAGATATTGCCAAAAATAAAGGGTATATCTTAGACGGAAGAGATATTTGTACTGTTGTTTTACCGGATGCTGAAATCAAGATCTATATGGATGCCTCCAGCAAGGCCAGAGCACAGCGCCGATACGACGAATATGTACAAAAGGGGATCGATGCGGATTATGAAACAATTTTCCAAGATATTGTAGCTCGTGATTATCAAGATACTCATCGCAAGAATTCGCCTCTAAAGGTCGCTGATGATGCTGTGGTCGTGGATACTTCTGACCTTACAATTGAAGAGGTCATCGACAAAATCGAAGAAATAATTGAAGATACACTGTAATTTTAGAAAGGAGTGATTCTATGATCAAAGGAACTATTGCGATAGTTGGTCGTCCCAATGTTGGTAAATCAACGTTTTTTAATCGATTGATCGGTCAACGGAAAAGCATCGTAGATGATACTCCTGGAGTTACACGGGACCGAATCTATGGAGAGGTTGAATGGTTGACTCAAACTTATCGTGTTATTGATACTGGTGGTATTCAAATTGATGATCAGCCTTTTGCCGAGGAAATCAATATGCAGGTTGATATCGCCATTGAAGAAGCCGACGTGATACTCTTCTTAGTCTCTGCTAAAGAAGGGGTCATGTCTGATGATATGGCCATCGCCAAAAAGCTGGTGCGATCCAATAAACCTGTTCTTCTCGTTGTGAACAAAGTTGATAATGAGAAATTACAAATGGATGCCTTCGAATTCTATTCTTTAGGTCTGGGTGATCTTTTTTGCATCAGCAGTGTGCATGGAATTGGAATCGGTGATGTCTTAGATAAGGTCACAGAGATCATGCCGCCAAAAAATCTTTCAAGCTACGATGGAATGACCTCGTTTTGTGTGATAGGTCGTCCGAATGTCGGAAAAAGCTCACTTGTCAATGCAATCTTAAAAGAAGACCGAGTCATTGTATCCAACATCGAAGGAACAACTCGGGACGCCATTGACACGCCTTTTAGATACGAAGGGGAAGAGTATATTATTATTGATACTGCCGGAATTCGAAAAAAAGGAAAGATCTATGAAGACATTGAAAAGTATTCGATTCTTCGAGCTTTGAATGCGATTGATCGTAGCAATGTTGTTTTATTCCTAATCGATGGATCTTTAGGAATTCGCGAACAGGATAAACACGTTGCCGGATTAGCTCATGAGGCAGGGAAGGGTGTCATTATCGTCTATAACAAATGGGATACTGTTGAAAAAGATGATAAGACGATGCAGAAGATCACAAAAGAGATCCGGGCACAGTTTCTTTATTTAGATTATGCACCGATTGTATTTGTTTCTGCTTTGACTGGACAAAAGGTCAATCAAATCTTACCAACGATTCAACAAGTCCATGACAACTGCACGTTACGTATTCAGACCAATGTGCTCAATGACGTGATCTTGGATGCACAAATGATGAATCCGGCAAAACCACATAATGGAAAACAATTAAAGATCTATTATTCCAGTCAAGTGGGTGTAGAACCGCCTACATTTGTTTTATTTGTTAATGATCCTGAATTACTGCATTTTAGTTATAAACGCTATATTGAAAACAAGATTCGAGAAGCCTTTGGATTTGAAGGTACGCCGATTCGTATCTTAGCTAGAAAGAAGAGTTGATTTTTATGAAAACAGTTATTGTTGGAAGTGGAAGCTGGGGAACAGCATTAGCACAAGTTTTGCAAGATAATCACCAGGATGTCATTTTGTATGGTATCGAAGCTTCAGAAATTGAAGATATTAACACAAATCATAAAAATTCCAAATATTTTGATGATGTTCCTTTGAATCCGGATTTAAAGGCAACGCTCGACTTAACGGTCGTTAAAGATGCTGATATTGTTTTATTAGCAGTACCAACTATTGCGATCGAATCGATTTGCCAACAAATTGATCCGTTATTAACAAAAAAAGTGATCATCGTCAACGTTTCAAAAGGATTCCATCCGGAAACGAACGAAAGAATGTCAGAAGTGATTCGTCGTTCGATTTCCAAAGATCATTTAAGCAGTGTTGTCTCATTGATTGGCCCTAGCCATGCCGAAGAAGTTGTGATTCGCTTATTAACGACAATTGATGCGGTCAGTTTAAAAGAAGAGGATGCACAAACCGTGCAAGAGCTTTTCTCTAATCAGTATTTAAGAATTTATACGGGTGATGATGAGATCGGCAGTGAATTAGGCGTTGCCATTAAAAACGTCATGGCGATCGCGTCTGGTATTTTATCAGGGTTAGGATACCAAGACAATACGCGAGCCGCTTTGATCACAAGAGGTCTGCAAGAAATGATCCGTTATGGTACGGCTTTTGGCGGTAGAGAACAAACTTTTATGGGGCTTACTGGAATTGGAGATTTGATCGTAACGTGTTCGAGTGTTCATTCTCGCAATTTTCAAGCAGGCTATCAAATCGGAAAAGAAAATACGGTTGAAAATTTCTTGAAGAACAATAAGAAAACGGTAGAAGGGGTTCGTACAGCTAAGATCGTGCATCGCGTGGCTTCAAAACATGGAATCGATATGCCAATCTGTGAAGAAGTTTACCAAATCTTATTTGAAGGAAAAGAGCCTAAAACATGTGCTTCGGATTTGATGCTGCGTGAACTAAAAAGGGAATTTTAATATGGCAAAATTTGTAAACAAAGAATCTCTAACGGAGACTGTTTATAACGAGCTGAAGCTCTCGCGAAAAGATGCTGGGCATGCAGTAGAGCTCATTTTTAAAGAGATCATGGATGCTTTAGCGCAAGAAGGGGAAGCCGATATCGCTGGATTTGGTAAATTTGTTATTTTCGATCGTAAAGAACGCATGGGAATCAATCCCGTCACAAAGGAGAAAATGGTGATCCATGCAACCAAGCTGCCTAAATTTAAACCTAGTATAAGCTTAAAGAAGATTTGTAATTCGAAAGATATTTAATATGTCTATTGTAAAAAGATTTTTCATTCTATTATTTTGTATACTGATCATTGCCTCAATGTTGATTGGTATGCTTCTATAAAACGATTTCAGATCCATTGTGAGATGGATCTTTTTTGATAAATATAGGGATTCTATTGTTTTTATTTTTGATTTTTTGTACATTTTAAACAGAGGTGTTTGAGAATGAAATTACAAATTGCATTAGATACTTTATCGCTTGATGAATGTATTGAACTTTTAGAAAAAACAAAAGGATATGTTGATATAGCTGAAGTGGGAACGCCTTTTATCATCGAAGAGGGAATGAGACCTGTGAAAGCTATCAAAAACAATTTTCCTGAAATTCAAGTATTAGCAGATGCTAAGATCATGGATGCCGGAGAATTTGAAGCACGTAAATGTTTTGAAGCAGGAGCGGATATCGTTACCGTATTAGGTGTGAGTCATGATGAAACAATCCTGGGGTGTGTGAAGGCTGCTAAAGCATGTAACGGCAAGATCATGGTTGATATGATCAATGTTACCGATTTAAAGAGTCGAACTAAAGAAATCGATGAAATGGGTGTCGATTATATATGTGTTCATACGGCCTTTGATGTTCAATCGACGGGGCAGGATCCGCTAGAAGAACTGAAAATTGTCAATTCTGTGATCAAGAATGCGAAAAGCGCTGTTGCAGGCGGGGTAAAACTTGCAACCATCGATGCAATCGTTGCGGAAAATCCAGAAATTATTGTAGTTGGAGGAGCAATATGCAACGCAGAGGATAAAGAAGCTATGTCAAAGGATATGAAAGGAAGAATGCATCATGAATAATCTACAATACGCAAAAACTGTATTAGAAGAATTAAATCACACATTAATGAGCATCAATCCTGAAAAGGCAGATTCTTTTGTAGAATTGATTGATGAAGCGAATGAGATTTTTTGTGCCGGAGCGGGTAGAAGTGGTTTTCAAGTTAAAGGGTTTGCAATGCGATTGATGCATATGGGAAAACATTCCTATGTTGTCGGAGAAACGTGCACCCCAAACATAAAAGAGGATGGACTGTTGGTCATTTGTTCAGGATCGGGTGAAACGAAAAGTTTGGTCAATCATGCATCAAAAGCAAAGGAAGTCGGTGCCAAAATCGCTTTGATTACCATTAATCCAGAGTCATCGATTGCTAAGGTGGCTGATGTTGTCATTGAAATCAGTGCTCCCAGTCCCAAGAGTGCTAAAGAAGGGGATATTCAATCGATTCAACCTATGGGCTCTCTATTTGAACAGAGTGAAGGATTATTCATGGATATTGCCATTATGATGTTAATGGAAAGAAATCATATGGATAGTGATACTATGTTTGGAAGACATGCAAATATGGAATAAAGTATTATTTTTGAAAATAATAAAAAATAATTTGGTCCATTTGGGCCTTTTTGTATGATCTATTCGTGTAACAATATGGCAACACTGATTATTTTTTAAAACTTTTTAAAGGTTCATATAAAACAATCGAGTCTTTGACGTTGATTTGGACTCTAATGGCAAATACTATTTCGAGACCACATGATTCACAAATGTTCGAGCCATTTGTTAAAGATATTGAAAATGTCGGTCTTGAGAGAATCGAAATAGAAAAATGTTTTATTAAACTAATAAAGAAAGGCCTGGACAATATGTCGAATAAAGAAATCAAACAAACCATCATCTCGGAGCTCTTACTAAGCCAAAGACCAGAGCTCGAGGGAAGAGCAAACCTACTCAAGAAGAAATGCTTCAAGCAATCACTCAATAAAAAACTTGCACCCAATTACGGGTGCTTTTATTTTATTATAAAAGGGTAAAAGAACCGAATGGTAAATAATAGAATATATTTACAGTTATGTTGTA
>NZ_CALVBG010000034.1 GCF_944325745.1 uncultured Faecalicoccus sp.
TCCAGTGGTGTAGTGGTTAACATGCCTCCCTGTCACGGAGGAGATCGTGGGTTCGAGTCCCATCTGGACCGCCATTTATTTTATGCAGGTGTAGTTCAATGGTAGAACTTCAGCCTTCCAAGCTGACTACGTGAGTTCGATTCTCATCACCTGCTCCATCTAAAACGTATTGATCAGATTCTTTGGAATCTGATTTTTTTGTGTTAGGCTATTGATATGATCTTAAATATCAGCGGGCGAACAGATATCGTTGCCTTTTACACCCCTTGGTTGATGAACCGGTTAAAAGAAGGTTATGTACTTGTTCAAAATCCTTTTGATACTCATCAACTCTCGCGCATTTCATTTGATGAAGTCGATTTAATTGTTTTTTGTACCAAGGACCCTAGACCTATTCTGCCCTATTTGGATACTCTTCAGATCCCTTTTGTGTTTCAAGTGACATTGACTCCCTATCATTCGGATATTGAGCCCAACGTAGGCAATAAAAAAGATATTCTCTCTTCGATCCATGTTTTAAAAGAACATTGTACCTTGGTCAAACCAATCTTGCGATATGATCCAATCTTACTGAATGATCGTTATACAATTTCTTATCATGTTCGCGCTTTTGACAAATTATGCGAGAATTTAGAAGGAACGATCGATAAGGTGATCCTATCGTTTGTGGATATCTATAAAAATGTGAAAAGACATCAGCAAGAGTTGCAACTTCATCCAATCGAAGAACAAGAGATGTTTGTTTTAGCTAAAGCTTTTTCCCAAAGTGCCCAGCGCCATGGAATCGTAATTCAAACTTGTTTTGAAAATGTGGACCTGTCTTCTTTTGGGATCTCACGAAATGTGTGTTTCAGTGTTGAAGAAGCTTTTCGATTGACCGGCAAGATCTTTCCAAAGTGGAAGGCACGGCCTTGCGGGTGCGTGGAAATGGTCGACATTGGAGCTTATAATACTTGTCATCATCTCTGTAAATACTGCTATGCCAACTACGATGAGAAAAGCATCAAAAGGCATCAAAGCCGACACGATCCGCAAAGCCCGCTTTTAATCGGGTCTTTACAGAATGATCAAATCATCAAAGATCGCCATGATCATATTATTTTTAAATAATGCTTTACAATTAGTCTGAAATTGGATAAAATAATTGAGCACATGGCGGTTGTGGTGAAGTGGTTAACACAGCGGATTGTGGCTCCGTCATTCGCGCGTTCGAATCGCGTCAGCCGCCCCATGAGAAAATGACACTCGAAAGAGTGTTTTTTTTTATGCTTTTTGGCGTATTTAATACTATGAAGATCAAAGAAATGAGTGCCGATCTAAGGCCGCGTGAAAAAGCAATTCGCTATGGTTTGTCTTCTTTGAGTGATTTGGAGATTTTATGCTTGCTGCTGCAAAGTGGAAATCGTGAAAGGAGTGTTTTTGATCTGGCAGCGGAAGTATTGGATCTTTCCGAAAATCTCAATCGACTTTTTGACCTGCGTTTGGAGGAGTTGATGGAGATCAAAGGAATCAAACAAGTAAAGGCGTTGCAGATTTTAACGGGGATCGAACTTTGTCGTCGAGCTCTTCAAAGAAAAAATTATCAGGCACCGATTGTTCAGCCGGAAGATTTAGTCAAATGGTTTCAACTGGAGATCGGGCCTTGTTTTCAAGAACATTTTGTGAGCGTCTATTTAAACGCAAAAGGCAAGATCATCCATCATAAACTTTTATTTATCGGAACTTTAACGGAAAGCTGTGCACATCCTCGTGAAATTTATCATGATGCTTATCTCTGTCATGCGCATGCTTTGATCATGATCCATAATCATCCCAGCGGTGATCCCACGCCTTCTCCACAAGATATTGAATTCACTCGATGTGTAGATGAAGTGGGGAAGATGACTGGGATTCCCTTGTTGGATCATATCATCGTTGGAAAATCGTCCTGGTTTTCCTTTAAGCAACATCAATATCTCGATTGATTGATTATTGAAATCCTATTATAATGGGTAGTAGTTTGGGGGACTTCCATGAAAAAGTTTACACGGCTGCAAAGGATCCTGCTGGTCGCCAACATTGTTTTGTTGGTGTTTGGATGCCTGATGATGGGGCTGCGACAAAATACACTTTCCAATATAGGATATAGCGCTTGGACATATATTAAATACGGATTGATCGATTATCCGGTCACATCGGTAACGAATATGTTTAGTGATTTTGCGAATCTTTGGCATGCTTATGATGACAATCAATATTTAAACGAGCAGCTTGCGCAACAGCGAAGCTATAAAACACTTTATGAAGAACAAAGAAATCGCAATCAGGAACTTGAAGAACTGATTGAACTCAATGGGACCTTGGATGAAGCAACAACGATATCGGCTTCTGTTTTGGCCCGAGATACTGATGCGTGGGATCAGACGGTTACAATTTCAGCAGGCTCTACACAAGGGGTGGAAGAGAATATGATCGTTTGCACTTCTCAGGGAGCTGTTGGTTTGGTTGAGTCTGTACAGACGGCAACCAGTACGGTTCGGCTTTTGACCAGTGACACATTGATCAATGATATCGCCATCAGCATTGCATTGGATGATGGAACGAATGTAGAAGGTGTTTTGGAAAGCTATGATCCGGATGCGCATGCGTATCGCATTTCATTGTTTGATAATGATGCCAGTGTGACGCAGGGTCAGGAAGTCAGCACATCGGGGCGAGGGGGAAATTATCCTTCCGGCATCTATGTGGGTTCAATCTTAGATGTAGAAACCAACGATAGTGCTTTGATTTCAACCATCTATGTGAGTCCGGTTTCTAATATCGGCAGTTTTAACTACGTTCTCGTGATTGGAAGTGGAACCATATCATGAAACTTCGAAAAGAGCTTTTGATCGTTTTTCTATTTCTGCTGATCGATGATGTGATTGAGTTTATATTTCCGATGGATCCGCTTTATGAACAATTTTCATTTCTTTCACAGTGCGGATTTTTGTGCCTCTGTTTGATTTCTTATCGCACTTCTTGGCTAACGGGATTCTTGTTTTCTGCTTTATGCGGGCTGATTCAAGATTTGTTTTTTGCGGTCGGCTTTCCTTTCCATGGCATTCTATATGGTGTGCTGGGAGCTTGTGCCAGCTTCTTGTCACGCTTGGGAAAAGAGAGTATATTACGGAAATTTTGGATTTGTTTTATGTTGCTGGTCTTCGAAAATTTGATTTCTTTTGGCTGGTACAGCATGACAGGTACGATCCAGGTGCAGTTTAGAACCTGGTTTGTCCACCATGAATTAGGGACCTTGATTTTCAATACGTTAGCTTTCTTTGTTTTAGAATATATTTTTGGAGTGATGGAACGATATCAAACGATTCGTCGGCATCGAATCCAGCGTCAGGAAAAAAGAAAGTATCGTCGCTTGCGACTGACAGGGAAATGAGTCTTCTCATTTCTTTTTTTTGACCATGTGTTACAATAATTTCAAGAAAATGGAGACCTTTATGAAGAAACTCATGTTATTAGATGGAAACTCGATGTTATTTCGAGCTTATTATGCCACTTTATATACACACAGAATGTCCACCTCCAATGGAATACCAACCAATGCCGTGTTTGGTTTTATTATGATGTTGAAAAAAGCGTTGGAGATTATTCAGCCAGACGGATTGTTGGTGGCTTGGGATGCCGGAAAAAAGACCTTCCGTCATCAAAAATACGAGGCATATAAAGGAACTCGGAAACCTTTAGATGACGAGCTCATTGTACAATTTCCGATCGTTCGCGAGTTTTTGGATGACGCAGGGATCTTTCGCTATGAAATAGAAGGCTATGAAGCGGATGATATCATCGGTTCTATGGCCAAAGCCCATCCGGAACTCCAAACTACGATTTTGACAAGCGATCGTGACCTTCTTCAGCTGGTCGATGCTTCAACTTCTGTTCTGTTGATGAAAAAAGGAATCACGGATATGGATCTAATGGATGTTGAGTCTTTTAAAGATAAGTACCAACTAGATCCTTTGCAGATCATCGATTTAAAAGGTTTAATGGGAGATTCCAGCGACAATATTCCAGGCGTGAATGGAATCGGAGAAAAAACAGCTTCCAAGCTTCTGCAACAATATCATAGCGTGGAAAACGTCTATGAACATATTGATGAAATCAAGGGAAAATTAAAAGAAAAACTGATCCATGACAAAGAAGCTGCATTTTTATCAAAAGATCTGGCTACGATCTATACGAAGATGGATTTTCCTTTCCAATTGGAAGATCTGCAATTCGAAGGGATCCAGGACACGGCCAATAACTTTTTCCAAAAATACGAGATGCGCTCTTTAATGAATGAGCGAACTTCTGTGAAACGGGAATCTTTACCGCTTCAAACCATATCGGCCTTGCCTAAGATCGATCACGCCATTCTCTTGATCCCGGTCTGTAGTAAATCTAACTTCTTAACACAGAAGCTTTATGGATTTATGATCCCGACAGCTCAAGAAGTTCTTTACATATCCGTGGAGTCGGCCATGGAAGATAAGAATTTTAAAGAAATGCTTCAAAGAAAAGATATCTCCACTTGGGATACCAAAGAATGCAATCATCTCTTAGATCGATATGGTTTTTCGACCGTTATGTTCCAGGAAGATCTTCATATTGCCTCTTTTCTCTTGCATTCCCAAGCAACAGATCAAGATGCATTAATGATGGCTTTAAACATTGAATTGCCGGAAAGCTTTCATGAATTATCCAAAAAGAAAAAAGACCAGGAGGCGTATGCTTGTTCACGGATGCTTCCTGTTATGCACGCTTTTAGTGAACAACTTTATTTAAAGGAAAAAACAATTCTGGAAGATCTGAAAAAAGAAGAACTGTTTGATTTGTACGAAACAATTGAAAAACCTTTAATTCCGATTCTTTTTAAGATGGAAAAAGAAGGGATCGATATTCAGGAAAGTACGCTCGATGCGATCGGGGAAGAAGTTTCCCGGGAGATGGCAGAGCTATCCAATCAAATCTATGAATATGCAAATAAGATCTTCAATATCAATTCTCCGAAACAGCTTGCCATTGTTCTCTATGATGATCTCGGCTTAAAAGGGGGAGGCAAGAAACGCAGCACAAGTGCGGAAGTTCTAGAAAAATTAGTCGGTGTACATCCCATTATTGAGACCTTATTAGAATATCGCAAGTTTTCAAAAATCATGTCCACTTACATCGACGGTTTAAAAAAACATATTCGATCGGATCATAAGATCCATACGACATTCAATCAGACAATGACGCAGACAGGACGTCTTTCAAGCAGTGATCCGAATCTGCAGAATATCAGTGTCCGCGATGAGGAGGGCCGGGAGATTCGAAAAGCTTTTGTAGCCCCTCCGGGATGCGTGCTTTTATCGGCGGATTATTCGCAAATTGAATTGCGGATGCTGGCCCATATGGCAAATGAGGAACATATGATCCAAGCTTTTATTCATGGAGAGGATATCCATAATAAAACGGCCTCTTTGATCTATCATTGTGATCTCGAGGATGTGACTTCCTCGATGCGCCGTGTTGCCAAGACAGTGAACTTTGGAATCGTGTATGGACAGACGGCCTTCGGGTTATCGACACAGTTAAAAATCACCCGCAAGGAAGCTACTGAATTTATGGATTCTTATTTTGAAAGTTATCCGAATATCCATCAATATATGAATCATCTCATCGAAGACTGTAAGGAAAAAGGATATGTTGAAACACTCTTCCATCGACGCCGCCAAATTCCGGAAATCAATGATAAAAACTTTATGACGCGAGAGTTCGGCAAGCGGGCTGCCATGAATGCACCGATCCAGGGAAGTGCTGCTGATTTGATCAAGATTGCGATGATTCGTGTTGATCAGGCGATGAAAGCGGCAAAAGTGACATCCAAATTACTTCTTCAGATCCATGATGAACTGATTTTCGTGGTTCCGGAAAATGAGTTAGAATGTATGATCTCGTTAGTCAAAGATGCAATGGAAAACGCGATGGAACTTCGTGTTCCTTTAAAAGCCAGTATTCAAGCCGGCAAAACATGGTATGAGGCCAAATAATGCCAGAAGCGCCTGAAGTTCAAACGGTCCTGTCTACATTAGAAGATCAGATCAAAGATTTGAAGATTGAAGAATGCCGGATTCGTTATGAAAAACTGATTGATCATGAATCGGTTCCTAGTTTTATTCAAAAAGTCAGAGGTCAGCATCTCCGCCAGTTTCAGCGTTATGGAAAATATCTGATTTTTGTGCTGGATACTTATGATTGGATCGTACATTTACGCATGGAAGGTAAGTTTTACCTGCTTCCTGACTTTCCGGAAGATAAACATATTCACGCCGGCTTTTTGTTGAGTGATGGAAGATGGTTGTGTTATCATGACACTCGAAAGTTTGGCAGGATGCAGCTTTATTTAAAACAAGAAGATTTTCAATCTCTTCCTTGTTTTCAAAAATTAGGTCCGGACGTTTTAGATCCATCTTTGAATGCCGACTATTTATATCAAATGCTTCATCATTCGAATAAATGCTTAAAAGCGTGTCTGTTGGATCAAAGCATCGTTGCCGGAATTGGAAATATTTATGCGGATGAGATATGTTTTGCATGCCGGCTGGATCCGCGCAGTCGCTCTAAACGAATCTCAAAACAAGGTTGTGTACATTTGGTTTATCACATGCAGCGAATCATCCAAGGCGCTATACGTTATGGCGGAACCACGATTCGCAGTTATACATCCAGTTTAGGGGTGACCGGGCGGTTTCAATTAAAACTGCGGGTACACGATCGAAAAGACGAAGCATGTTCGGTATGCCATAGCATCATTAAAAAAATCGTAGTGGCACAAAGGGGGACTTATTTATGCCCAAAATGTCAAAAAAGAAAATAATTGCGATCACAGGGAGCATGGGTTCTGGAAAATCCATGGTTTCCAGCATGATTCAAAAACAATATCCTGTTTTAGATGCGGATCAAGTCAACCGTGACCTGCTCAAAGCCGGGAATGCAGGATATCGCGCTTTGCTCAAACAATTGAGTTTGCCTTTGGATCCTCATCAGGAAATTAATAAAGTTGAGTTTTCAAAAAAGATGTTTTCAGATCCGGCATACCGGGAGCAAGTGGAAGGAATCTTGCATCCTTTGATTATGAAAACAATCCAGGACTGGATCAAAGATCAAAAAGATACGCTTGTTTTTGTAGAGATTCCCTTATTATTTGAAGCGGGGATGGAGGGTCATTTTGAAGAGATCTGGTGTGTTGTCTGTGATGAAGAGGTCGCTTTGGAACGACTGAAATCAAAACGCAATATTTCAAGAGAAGAAGCGAAAGCGCGTTTGGCATGTCAATACTCTCCCGTGATCAAGATGCAGAAAAGCGATGTCGTTCTTTACAACAATGGTACGATCGAACAGCTTCAAGAGCAGGTCGATCTGTATTTAGAAAGGAGCGCAACGTGAATTCAGAAACATTTTCGATTCAAGTGCAGTCTTCTCTCAAGGAGGAGACTCTTTCTTCGTTGATTTTATTATATGGTCCTTTGATGGGAAACGATGCCGTGTTTCTTTACCAAAGTTTATATGTGCTTCGAAACCGGATGCAAGAAGGGCAACTAAACGGACTGCTCTCGTCTTGCCGTTTGTCGCAAACTCGTTTTCAAGCGGCTCGAAAAAAATTAGAACAGTATTCTTTATTGCATTCCTATTGTGATAAGGAAACTCATCATTGGCTCTTTCTATTGAGTTCTCCCAAAGAACCGGAGGAATTTTTAAAACATGATGTCTACTCTCGCCTTTTTTTAGAAAAAGAAGGATCGGGACAACTAGACCGCATGAAAGTATTATTCTCGTTTACGTCCAAGATCACTTCTTCCATGGTCGATGTCAGTGAACCGCTGGATCTTTCGTTGCTGGATGCATGGACACTAGAAAAGGAACAAGCATTGGATTCTGTCCCTTTATCCTCGTTTGCGTCTTCTTATCCTTTTGATTTTGGGCTGATGTTTCAAGGAATGGACCGCATTATCCCGCAGCGTCTGCGAACGAAAGAAAATCTGCAGCGGATCCATGAACTTGCCCGGATTTTCGGGATCGATGAAAAAACAATGCGTCGATATCTGTCGTTGAGCATTGATCCCAGTAAAACGAGAATCGATTTTGAACAATTAAGAGAACGAGTACTGCAGGCCCGAAAAACCAAGACATCCAAACAAGATCCTTATGCACTTTCTCCCGTTGCCTTTCTTCAATGGAAACAAAATGGAATGCCAGTATCTGTACCTGATAAATTGCTTTTAGAAAAGATCATGGTCGATTACAAACTGCCTAACGAAGTCATCAATGTCTTGATTGATTATGCTTTACAGGCAACGGATCAGAAGTTTAATCGATCTTTTGTGGAAAAAGTGGCCAGCTCCTGGGCAAGGTTACATATTGATACTAAAGAAAAAGCACAAGAACAGACGCAGGCTAGACAACAGACCAAAGAAGAGCTTCCTTCTTGGTATCAAGATACAAAACAACAAGAAAACGATCCGAATTTAGAAGAGGAGATCGAATCGATGCTCCAAGCATTAAAGGAGGAATCATCCGATGGAAACCTTTAAAAAAATAGAGACCATGGATCTGAAATGGATCGATAAGCTGGCTCAGGAAGAAGCGGTTCAAAGTTTCTTAAAAGAACACGACCTGGGAATGGATTTTTTAAAGAAAAATGCATCTGATTTTTTATTGTGGAAAGACACTTTAGATCGATGCAAAGATTGTCCTGGGCTTTCGAGCTGTTCTCAACCGTTGGCAGGAAAGCGAAAGATGTTGGATCTTGATGCGGACGGTTTTTTGATCCAGAACTTTGTTTCCTGTGCATATCAAATACAAGTCGATGAAAAAAGGAAACATCAAAAACAATTTTGGCTTTCTCACATGAGTCCAAAAGAATATGAGATCGATCTTTCGTCTTTGGCAAAAGGACAAGCGAAAGAATATCAGCTGGCTTTTCGAACGATTCTTTCGTCGATCCAAGATTCTAAAGGCGTGTATCTCTATGGCCAGCCCGGCGTAGGAAAGACGTATTTGATGTTAGGTCTATGCAATCTTTTTGCCAAAGAAAACAAAAGCGTTTGTTTTGTAAAATTGCCGCAATTGATCAGTGACTTTAAACAAAATCTGACCGATAACGAATATCGTTTGAAAAATATGGCTCTTTTACAGAAGGCAGATGTCGTGACTCTTGATGATATGGGAGCAGAAGCCATCAGTGCATGGACAAGGGATGAGATTGTGTTGCCTATCCTGGAATATCGCATGGCGCATCAAAAGAAAACGTATTTTACAAGCAATTATGCTCCTGAAGAGTTGTTCAATCAATACATTATCCGCAATGAGAGCAATTCCAAGATCAGTGCGCTGCGTTTGTTAGAACGGATTCGCAGTCTGTCGAATCCTTGTAAATTATCCGGAGAATCACGTCGGTAATTCTTTTCAAATCTATAGATTTGGAGTAAAATAATGATAGCAAATTGAAACATAAAGGAGGAATTGAAACTATGTTAGTATCTGCTACTGAAATGATCAATAAGGCGCATGAAGGTCATTATGCGATCGGTGCTTTTAACATCAACAACCTTGAATGGACAAAAGCTATTTTAGCAGCCGCTGAAGAAGTGAAATCACCTGTTATGTTAGGGGTATCTGAAGGTGCTGCTAAATATATGTGTGGTTTTAAAACAGTGGTTGCGATGGTAAAAGAGATCCATGACTATATGGGTATCACTGTTCCGGTTGCGATCCATTTGGACCATGGAACATATGAAGGTGCAAAAGCTGCTATTGAAGCAGGATTCACTTCTGTCATGTTTGATGGTTCTCATTATGATTTTGAAGAAAACTTGGCAAAATCTAAAGAAATGATTGAATTAGCTCATTCAAAAGGATTGTCTATCGAATGTGAAGTCGGTGGAATCGGCGGAGAAGAAGATGGTGTCGTTTCTGCTGGTGAATTAGCTGACCCTCAAGAATGTAAAACAATTGCTGAACTGGGTGTTGATTTCTTAGCTGCTGGTATCGGTAACATTCATGGTAAATATCCTGCTAACTGGGCTGGATTGAGCTTTGATCGTTTAGCTGAGATCCAGGCTTCTACAAGCGGAAAACCATTAGTTCTTCATGGAGGTTCTGGAATCCCTCGTGAACAAGTTAAGAAAGCAATCGATTTGGGTGTATCGAAAGTTAATGTCAACACGGAATGTCAGTTGGTATTCGCAGATGCAACTCGTAAATATATCGAAGCTGGTAAAGATCAACAAGGAAAAGGATACGATCCTCGTAAATTGTTGAAACCAGGTGCAGATGCCATCACTGAACTTGTAAAAGAAATGATGACAAACTTCTTCGGTTCTGCCGGAAAAGCTGAATAATTCGATAAATATCGAAAGAGCTGATCACTTTTGATCGGCTCTTTTTATTTTGGGTGGATAGAAGGTAAAATCTTAGGTAAAATAGTCTTTGAAAGAAGCTTGGTTTTTGTGTATTATATATGAGCGTGTTCGGGAGGTGTCTTATGGAAGAAGTTATCAAGATCGAAGGAGGCCATCCTCTAGAAGGTTCGGTCCGGATCAGCGGATCAAAGAATGCCACGGTGGCTTTGATACCTGCTTGTGTGTTAGCGAATGAACCCATTACGATCTATGGTGTTCCCAATATCAGCGATGTAAAATCATTGAAAGTTCTTTTGGAAGAACTTGATGTCAGAGTCGAACAAAAAGATGATGAAACTTTATATATAGATCCATCAAAGATGGTCAATCGTCCGATGACCAGTGTGGCCGTGAGCAAATTGCGTGCCAGTTATTATTTCATGGGTGCTCTTTTAGGAAAATTTGGTCATGTTGAGATCAAAATGCCAGGAGGATGTTATCTGGGGCCACGACCTATCGATCTTCATTTAAAAGGATTTGAAGCTTTAGGGGCCAAGGTTGAATATATCAAGGGATGTTATGTTTTGGATGCCAAGGAATTGGTTGGAACAAATATTTTCTTGGATATCAGCTCTGTTGGGGCCACGATCAATATCATGATGGCTGCGGTCTATGCCAAAGGAAGAACCGTTATCGAAAATGCGGCTCGTGAACCAGAGATCATCGATATTGCGACTTTATTAAACAAAATGGGAGCGCGTATCCACGGTATGGGAACGAGTACTTTGACTATTGACGGAGTGGAGCGATTGGGCGGATGTATGCATGAGATCATACCTGATCGTATTGAAGCGAGTACCTATTTGATTATTGCGGCTGCCATGGCTAAAAAGATGCGCATTGAAAATATCATTCCGCAACATGTGGATGCGATCACAATGAAATTGAAAGAAATCGGGATCAAAATGAAGATCGAGTCCGATGCGATCGAGGTCTACGAGTCTACCGATCCATTAAAACCAACGGATATCTTGACCAAACCTTATCCTGGCTTTGCGACCGATGTTCAACAGCCCTTTACTGCCTTGTTGACCAAAGCTCAGGGACAATCGGTTGTGACAGAAACAATCTACACAGAACGCTTTAAACACTGTTATGAGTTAAATAAAATGGGGGCGGATATTGATGTTCGTGTTCCTAGCTCTTTTATCAACGGACCCACGCCTTTATATGGAACCAGTGTTACAGCAACTGATCTGCGGTGTGGAGCTTGTCTTGTGATTGCCGCTTTGATGGCGGAAGGTGTCACAGAGATCCACGATGTTTATCATATTGATCGAGGCTATGAAGATCTCGATGGAAAACTGAAAAGCTTAGGGGCTAATCTCTGGCGCGAATTTACAGAATAATCATTTTTCAAAAAAGGACTGTAATTGATTTTACAGTCTTTTTTGGTTTAGAATAAAACTATGATCAAGGTCGCGATTCTCGAGTATGAAAATGAATCTATGGAAGTTGCTTTTGCTCTTTCGAAAGTCTATTCGCGGCAAGATTGGACGTTTCGTCATTTTACCAAAGCTTCGGATCTGGCAAGACGGCTCAAAGAGGAAGAGTACCAGCTTTTTATCTTTGACGAAGTTTTTAAAACACCGCGGTTAGAAAGTGTCTTTGTTCACGATCATCCCAATTCGATGTTCGTGTATTTATGTGAGAATCCCATCCGCACGAAAGGCAATGACCAGCGCCATCGGGTTTTATATTTAGATAAAGGAAATATTCGGCAAGAGATTCTTCAAGTCCAAGATCAACTTTTATCCTTGAGTCATCAAATGGATTCTTATGAACTGAATTATGATGGTGTTCATGTTTTTTTGCCGTATCCCGATATATACTATTTAGATAAAATGGAAAAAATGATCTATTTTCATACCAAAAAAGGCGAATTTCATGAAAGAGCGAACATGTCCGATCTGGAGAAAGTGTTTACCCCTTATGGATTTTTACGTGTGCATGTTTCTTACCTAGTCAATGCGATTCATATCGTTGCCTGGTATAAAGATGAAGTCGAATTGGATAATGGGGATCGTATTCCGCTTTCACGACAACAAAAACGCAAGATTCTGGCATTAAAAAAAGTCAAATCGGACATTTGATCGACCAATTCATCCACTTGAATTGTTTTTCATTTTGCCTTCGCTATAATGGAGATGAACAAAGGGATCACATAGGCATAGAAAGAATTCCTTTGAAAGAACTTAAGCTGATATAGAGAGCGGTGGGAAGATGACAATACAATAGTTGCCAGGAACTTGTTTTTCCTGGCGAAGCACGAAGCTATGGAGAG
>NZ_CALVBG010000035.1 GCF_944325745.1 uncultured Faecalicoccus sp.
GAGAATGGATATGTCTCTCGTAAAAAACAAATTGTTCCGCGACTGGCTCAGGAGTTGGCATAATGAACGTACAGGAACGCTTTTTACATTATGTATCTTTTGATACACAATCGGATGCTTCTTCGCTGACGGCCCCCAGCACAGAAAAACAGTGGGTTCTCGCCAAAGAATTGGTCAAAGAATGTCAAGACATGGGCTTTGATGAAGTGTGCTTGAGTGAATATGGAATCGTCTATGCGGCCTTAGAGGCCAACGATCCCAACTGTCCTTCGCTGGGATTCTGTGCTCATATGGATACGGCCAGTGAATTGAGCGGAGCCAATATTCATCCTTGGATCCTTTCTCATTATGATGGACAAGATATCACGTATCCGGATGGCTCCCTTTGTTCTGTGCAAGAGTATCCCTCTTTCTTGCGATGCATAGGGGAAGATCTGATCTTGACAGATGGAACGACACTGCTGGGCGGAGATGATAAGGCGGGGATCGCCATCATCTTGACGGCTGTGGAAGAAGTGATCCGTTCAAACCAAAGACACGGGAAGATCGTTGTGGCTTTTACGCCGGATGAAGAGATCGGACGGGGAGTGGACCATTTTGATTTAGATCGATTTGCGGTCGATTATGCCTATACGGTGGATGGAGGCCGAGTGGATGCCGTCAATTATGAAAACTTTAATGCGGCCATGGCACAAATCACGATCCAGGGAACAAGCATTCATCCTGGCGATGCCAAGGATAAGATGGTCAACGCCTCTTTGTTGGCTGGTGAATGGATCCAGAAGATGCCGAAAAATCAAACGCCGGCGCATACCGAGAAAAGACAAGGCTTCTATCATCTTTTAGAGATGAGCGGAACTTGTGAAGAGGCTTCTTTGACGTATTTGCTTCGTCATCATGATCAGAAGAAATTTATGGCGCAGAAAGACTTTATGCATACGCTTTGCGAAACGATGAATCAAAAATATCCCAATCGTTTTGCGGTGCATATCCAAGATCAGTATCTTAATATGAAAGATCTGATGAAAGATAAAAAAGCTGTCCAGCGCGCCCAAAGAGCCATCAAGGCTTGTGGACTAAAACCGGTTTCGATCCCGACTCGCGGCGGGACGGATGGAGCCATGTTGACGGAAAAAGGATGTACTTGTCCGAATTTAGGCACAGGTTCTTACAACCATCATGGCCGTTTTGAATTCTGCAGCATTCAGCAGATGGAAAAGATGGTCGATATCGTTCAGACTTTGATCAAGCTGTCCTAGTGACAGCTTTTTTTGTTTCTATTTTTTTTCCATCGTATTTATTAGTAGATGGAAAGAAGGTGGAAATATGCGGTCCATTCCAAGAGAGATGATCCAGGAAGATCCCAAAGAGAATGCTTATGATGCCTCTTGTAAAAGAATATTGAGTTATAAAAGCATATTGGCCTGGATCTTAAAGGATGCTTTAGAGGAATGTAAAGATCTGTCGATTTCGGAAATCATGGCCGGGATCGAACCAGACAACTCGCATGATAAGATCATCGGGTTCAATGTAGAGGATGAATCGATATCAGGAGCCAGGCTCTACTTTGATCTGGTCTTTGTGGTTCGCTATCAAAAACAAACGATCCTTGTGAATGTTGAAGCCCAAAGCAGTCCGGTCCATTATCACTTAAAGAATCGAGCACTTTATTATGGATGCCGATTGATCGACCTACAAAAGAATCTTCAAGGCTCGGATTATGATTCTTTGCTTGTTGTGGCTACGATCTGGCTGCGAAATGAAGATCCTAAGGATGATCAAGAGGGAATCATCAGTGTGGGGATCATGGATTTATTGCGAATCCTATTCATACATCCCTCACAGGATCTTCAGGGACAAAGAGCGGGTGCCCAGGAGTTATTATCGCTCTTATTTGTTTCGCAGGAACCCTATGAGACAAAGAGGCAAGTGTTGAAGGAAAGATATGATATACTGATGACAGAAGGATTCGAAAAGGAGATGAGGGACATGTGTACATTCAGTGAAGGCTTATGGAACCGTGCATTGAATACGGGTATGGAACAGGGTCTTTATAACTTGATGAAAAATCAAAAAGGATTGACCTTGGAACAAGCGATGGATCTATTGGAAGTTCCTCAAGATTTAAGAGAATCGATCCGAAAGGATCCGCGATTCTTGAAGATGAGTTGATTTTGTTGATAGAGTGAAGATTGTCCCTTCGCTCTTTTTTTGTCTTTTTTAGTACAGGGTGTCTCAAAATGTCCTTCTTTATTTACAAAAAATGGGTTTTAGGGTATTCTGTAAACAGACGTTTTGACATGGAGAGATAGTATGGGATATATCATTGCGACGGTATTGGTGGCACTTTGCCTGATAGCGGTACCGTATTATTTAAGAAAACGGACTTGGGCCAATTTAAATCAGGAAATCATGGAAGAGGATTTTGACACCTTTTATTATACGTTGGATTCTTTTAAATGTAAGATGAGCATGAGTGCTTTTGAACGCGAAAATATGCGCTTAAGCGGTTATATTGCGCAAAACCGCAAAGATGATGTCGAACAGCAGTTCAACATGATGTTGAATATGCGAATCAAGAAACCGCAGAAATTAGCGTTGTACCAGCGTGCTTTTTATTACTATATCGGAATTGGCCGTGCGAAAAAGACGCGTGATATGATCGACCTTGTCCAAAGCATTGACCCCAATGCAGCGCAAGATCTGGAGATCCAATATAGTATCTTGATCAAGAAAGAGAGCAAATACATTCAAGAGATCCAAGATCGTATCGATCGCTTATGGGATGGTAAGAGCCAGATGGAACCATCGAAAGAAATGGCGGTAGGCACTTTAGAATATTTATTGGGACTTCAATATTCGTACAAGGACGATATGGAGAATATGAATCGTGTCTTTGACCGGGCATTGAAACATTGTGCCGGTACACCGTATGAAGAATCTATCTTAAAAATCAAGAAACAAAAAGCATAGATCATTCTATGTTTTTTCTATTTCAGGAGGGGAGAAATTATGGACTACGCAAAAGAAGCATTACGTTATCATGCACAGTGGAACGGGAAGTTGGAGACGGTTCCGAAAATGCCGATCCAGAATCGCGACGATCTTTCTATAGCGTATACGCCGGGAGTGGCCGCTCCTTGTTTAGAGATCCAAAAAGATCCCAAACTATCGTATACCTACACCGGAAGAGGGCATACGATCGCAGTGATCAGTGATGGCAGTGCCATTCTGGGATTGGGAAATATCGGTCCGGAAGCCGGGATGCCGGTCATGGAAGGAAAGTGTGTGCTTTTCAAAGCGCTGAGCGGACTGGATGCCATTCCGTTATGTTTAAATACTCAAGATACCGATGAGCTGGTACAGATCATATCTTCTCTCGAACCAAGCTTTGGGGGAATCAACTTGGAAGATATTGCGGCTCCTCGTTGTTTTGAAGTAGAGAAGCGACTGCAGGAAAAGATGCAGATCCCGGTCTTTCATGATGATCAGCATGGAACAGCCATTGTGGTCAGCTCGGCCATCGTGAACGCGCTGCGGCTGGTGAAAAAAGAGAATGTCGATATTGTGATCAACGGAGCGGGAAGTGCCGGTTGTGCGATTGCCCGATTATTGTTGGATCTGGAGTTGGGCAATGTGATCTTAGTGGATAAACAAGGAATCTTGGAGAAGAACATGGAGCTGACAAGCGGACAAAGAGCGTTGATCGATCGTTTGAATCTTCATCATCGAACCGGAACTTTAGCCGATGCCTTGAAGAAGGCCGATGTGTTCATCGGAGTCAGTGCCGGTCATATCGTTTCCAAAGAAATGATCCAAAGCATGAATGAGAAAGCCATTGTATTTGCCATGGCCAATCCGATCCCGGAAATTGAACCCGAAGAGGCCAAAGCGGCGGGTGCTTATGTAGTAGGAACGGGAAGAAGCGATCATCCGAATCAGATCAACAATCTTTTGGCTTTCCCGGGAATCTTTAAAGGGGCTTTAGATGCCCAGGCGACCCAGATCAATGATGCGATGAAAAAGGCAGCGGTTTTTGCGATTGCTTCATTGATCTCGGAAGAAGAATTATCCCCGGAAAATATTATTGTTTCCGCATTAGATCCTCGCGTTGTGCCTGCGGTATCGCAAGCTGTCAAACAAGCGGCGCAAGATTCAGGCGTGATCAGGAAGTGGGATCGGTAATGGTCAAGGCAGGTTTAGTTTGTGAAGGCGGGGGGACCAAGGCGGCTTATTCTGCCGGTGTGCTGCATTGTTTGTTGGATCATAAGATCTATTTGCCTTACTGTGTTGGAATCTCTGCGGGCAGTGAGATCTTGTTGAGCTATACATCCCGTCAAACAGAACGTTTAAAAGTAACGGGAATCGATGCCCCTTGTCAAAAAGGGGTAGTGGGTCTTCGCCCGCTTTTGAAAGAAGGCAGCATTTTTGGCATTGAAGCGACCAATGATTTTATTGAGAGTCGCGAACCATTGGATTTTCAAGCGTTACTGCAGAGCAGTACCAAAATGGAAATCGGTCTCTATAATATGGAGACGCATCAGGTGGAATATTATGATCAAAGTGCTGTCGATCCAGATCAGACCATGATCAAAGCGAGTTGTGCACTTTTGATCTTATGTAAACCGTATCAGTTTCAAGGCATCAAATATATGGATGCCGGCCTGATCGATATGATCAGTATCCATCAAAGTATTCGCCAAGGAAACCAGAAACATATCGTCGTTTCCACCAAAGAAGAAGGCTATGTGCGTAAACCGGCCCCGAAATATCAATTGGCTCTGGCCAATTTGATGTATCGCGATCCTCAGATCACATCGGATCTCAAAAAACGCCATGAACAATATAATGAACAATGGGAAACGATCCATGAACTGGAATCTCAAAACAAAGCGCTGGTTCTTCGACCGCATCAAGATCTGGGAGTGACCCGTTATACGACAAATCCTAAAAAGTTGAGACCATGGTATCAATTGGGATATGATGAGACTGAGGCGAGAATTCCGGAAATCAAAGAATTTTTAGAAATCGAGTGAAAACTCGGTTTTTTTGTTTATAATAATCGTATGACGGTAGGTTATTTTTTTGATCTTGATGGTACCCTTTATACCCATCGGACACACGATGTATCTTCGAAAACGATCTATGCTTTAGATGCGTTAAAAGAAAAGGGGAATCGTGTCTTCTTGGCGACTAGCAGAACGCAGGCTGAATTGGAGCACTTACCGAGTTCTTTGCGGCAATTTCCTTTTGATGGACGAATCTTAGAAGGCGGTGCTCGTATTCTTGATGAAAACGGCAACGATCTGTTTAAAGTAAAGATTCCTTCTGCCAGTGTAAAGCAGATCCAGAATCTTTGTCAAAGCCATGGCTGGATCTGGCGCTACAGCAATTCTTTTGGAAATTATTGGGCCGTTCCCCCTACGGTTTTTGCCCATCATGCCTATTTCAAACTTTACCTGTGTGCTCCTGTCTATGTTCCTTATACGGATCAGGAAGCTTTGAATGTTTTGATCTTTTTGAAGGATCCTTCGGATGTCAAGACAATCAAAAAGAATGTGCACGACTGCAGCTTTGTGGATTTTCGGCATGCGATCGAAATACGGGAAAAGAGCATTGATAAGATCAAAGGTGTCAATTGGTGCAAGAAAGCTTTCCATTTGCAAAAGACTTATTGTTTTGGGGATGGCGAAAATGATATCGATATGCTCAAAGGAGCGGATCATGGCCTTTGTATGGGAAACGGACACCCTCGTTTGAAAGCAGTAGCGGATGAAGTGATCCAAAGTGTGGATCAAGATGGAATCTACCAATATCTTAAAAAGAATCAATTGATTTAGGAGGCGTATAAAATGGAATATGTATTAGAAAACGAACATGCCCGATTGGAATGCATGGAACAGGCGGGTCAAATGAAACACTTTATCGATAAAGACCGAAACGTTGAACTTCTTTATCAGGGAGACCAAGGCTGGTCAGGCCGCAATCCTTCTTTGTTTCCGATCGTAGGAAACACTTGGACAAAAGATTATACGATCGATGGTAAAACCTACGCGATGAAAAATCACGGATTGATTCGCTATGCCGATCTGAAAGGAAAACAAGAAGAGGATGCGATTTGTTTTACATTCAATTCCAATGAAGAAACTAAAGCGCAATATCCATTTGACTTTCATTATGAAATGAAATATACCCTGGAACAAAAAACATGTAAGATCCATTATGCGATCACAAATACAGGGACCAAGACCATGCCGTTTACATTTGGTCTGCATCCGGCTTTTCGTATTCCGCAAAATCCGCAAGAAGCGTTTGAAGACTATTCTTTTGTCTTTGAAAAGGAAGAACATGCCAAACAGATGCTGATTGATCGCCAGCCCCATGAATTAAAAGACGTTACGTTTAAGGAATGGAAATTGAGCTATGAAGAGATCTATAAATCTTTGACGATCATTTATCAAGATCTGCAGTCTGCCTATTTGACCGTTTGTTACAAAGGGGAGCCAAGAATTCGATTCCATTTTGACGGCTTTCCTTATCTAGCGATTTGGACCCATGAAAAGAAATCTGATTTTATCTGTATCGAACCTTGGTATGGCCATGCGGACTTTGAACCAGGGCACGATGATTTTTATGCCCGGGAAGGGACGATGTGCTTAGAACCGGGGGAAACCTTTGAAACGGAATACTCTTACGAGGCATTATAAAAACGCGGTTATCCCGCGTTTTTTCTTGCCTTGACCTTGGCGAATACAAGGATCTGAAAGATCGCATAAATGATACAAAGTGCCAAAACGGCCCAGCTGGCAATGATATAAATGCCTTGATAATTGGAATAATAGCTGTTGTAGACGATCAAAGCCCCTAACAAAAGATAAAGAATGGTTTTGAGAACAACTTTTTCGGTTCCTTGCGCTTCAAAGTTATCATAGTAATCTCTGTAAGTTTCGGGTTGGAATTTTTTGACAGGCTGTTCCGTTTGTAAAAATTTATAAAATTTCCATTCGAGGAATAACCACACCAGCACAGAGATCGCAATGGAGACCCAGAAAGGGATGCCGAACCATTCGTTTAATAAAGTGAACAGGACGACAAATACAGAAATGGCCAGGATATAGCGCTTTCTATATAACTCGAATGTTCGAAAATCATAAGTGGGGATATAAACCGCTTGTTTTAATAAGGGATGCTTATAGATCGTCCGATTTTTTTCATCTTGATATAAATTGAGCCCGACAGGAGCCGTGGTTTCCTGTTTGACTTTAGAATTTCTTGCCATAGATCTCTCCTCGTTTCTAGGGGTTATTATAAAAGAAAGCGCAAAAGAATACAAATTCTATCGAAAAAAGACAACAAATTTGCATATTTTAACCAGAAATGAAGATAAAAATTTAAAAAGTTAAAAATAAGGGTATAATAAAACTACAAGGAAAGCGATTTCAGAGGAGGAAAAAAGCATGTTAGGAAAAGACAAAAGTACTTGGGCAGATCTGACTGCAACCTATACAGCACAAGAGATCTACCAGCAGCCAAATACTTGGGCTAAAACGATCGCACAAATCAAAGCTGAAAAAGAGGATCTGAAAAAGTTCCTCGACCCGATCTTGAATGCCGGTGACATTGAGATCATCTTTGCCGGCGGGGGAACGAGTGAATATGTTGGGAATGCGGTATATTCCTATGTAAACCGTTATACGGATTTCCATGCCAGCAGCTATGCTTCTACCGATATCGTAGAAACACCAGAAAACTATCTGTCTCGTCATAAAAAGACGTTATTGATCAACTTCGCACGTTCTGGAAACTCTCCAGAAAGTGTAGGCAGCGTACAGATGGCAGAAGAGATCTGCAAAGAAAATGTATATCATCTGTTCATTACTTGTAATAAAGATGGTGCTTTATCGCATTTAGCAGAAAAAATGGATAATGCTTACTGCATCAATTTGACACCAGAAACGCATGACCAGAGTTTTGCGATGACTTCCAGTTTCTCAAATATGTATCTGGCAAGCGTTCTTTGCTTCCGCTTAGATGCTTTGGATGAAATGGAAGCAACGATGAAATCTGTGATTGAACGTGGTCAGGCTTTCTTAGATGAAGGATATACAAAAGTTGTGGATCTGATCAACGATTTCTACTATGATCGTCTGATTTATCTGGGGGCCAACTGCTTGAAAGGGGTTGCCCAAGAAAGTCAGCTGAAAACTTGTGAATTAACAGCGGGACAAGTCACAACATTCTTTGACAGTCCATTAGGATTCCGTCATGGACCTAAATCTGTTATCAATGATCAGGCATTGACGGTTGTTTATATTTCCGATGATCCATTCCAGAGACAGTACGAATATGATCTGGTCAAAGAAATGAGCGGTCAGCGTAAGAAAAACCGTATCTTGGCTGTAGCTGGTCATGATTATCCAGAGATCCGCGAATTGGTAGATACTTATATCAGCTTTGATCTGGATGCACCAAAAGACAATATTTTCTTAGGCCTTGACTATATCTTGGTTGCTCAAGTATTAGGATTGTATAAATCAATTTCTATGAACTGCACACCGGATAATCCATGTCCGACAGGAGAAGTGAACCGTGTAGTTCAGGGTGTAACAATTTACCCATATACGGCAAAGTAGGAGGAAGAAAACGATGATTGGATTGATTGTAACAGGACACGGACATTTTGCTTCAGGACTGACAAGCAGTCTGAAGTTGATCGCCGGAGAACCTCAAAACTATGCCGCTGTTGATTTTGAAGAAACAGATTCAACCGATGATCTGGCAAAAAAATTAACGGAAGCTATGGATTCTCTTTCTGATTGTAAAGAAATCTTGGTTTTAAGTGATTTAGCAGGGGGTTCACCTTTCAAAACAAGTGTGGAAATTGGTTTCCCACGCGGAAATGTGGAAGTGATTGCCGGAACTAACTTAGGAATGTTGGTTGAGATCAACTTAACAAGAACTTTCTCGGAAAGTGTAAAAGATCTTGCGGAATCCGCTGTAAACGTTGGTAAGGATCAAGTGGTTCGTTTCGTTTACAAACCAGTGGAAAAGATCGAAGTATCAGACGGGATCTAGACCGCATAAGAAAAGCGAGCGTGACAGCTCGCCTTTTTTATTGGTTGATCGATTTTGCGTAATCGGTGGGGGACATGCCGTATTGTAGTTTGAATTTACGCGAGAAATAATGAATCGAAGTGAAGCCCAACATATCGGAGATCTCAGAAATTGTATATTTGTGTTCCTGGATCAGCAATTTAGCTTGATTGAGTTTTAAATTCGAGATGTAGTGCTTTGGTGTAATGTTGATGTTGGAGCGAAACAGTGATTGCAGACTGCTTCGCGAGATCGAAAATTTTTGGCAGAGGTCTTCCACGGTGAATGCGGTAAAGATGTTATTGTGGATGAAGACCAGGATCTCGTTGAGCAGTGTGTTTTCATAATGCTCCTGCATCGGATTGATGTTGGATTCTTCGTCACTTTTGGTGTCAAACTGATAGAGTAAGATCAGTACTTCTTTCAGATAGAGCAAGGCCAGCTCTTCACTGAGATATTCTTTTGATTGGATCGCTTTCATGAAGGCGGACAATACATTGTAGATATCTTTACGGGTCTTAAAGACGCGATTCATTAACGAGGCGTCCATATCATTTTTCATATCAAAGGTAATGGTCAGATAGGAACAAGTACTGTGTTCATCGGTGCTCTGGGTGTGAAACTGACCGGGATAGTAAACGATCAAATCATATTTATTAAGCTGATAAGGCTTGCCGTCGATCGTCATATGCAAGGAGCCGTGATCGATGTAAGTCAGTTCATAAAAGTCGTGGCTTTCTCCGGGAAAATCATAATTGGATTTGCGCACCTGATAAAAACAAGTGAGGATCTCTTTTAGATCGATCTTCGAAACGATGCGCTCATAAATATAAGGCTCTTTCATCTTCTTTTGATTCAATCCGGTCGGAGCATAGGCAATATGGATCTCGCTGGTGTTGGAGATTGAAACAAAGTTGAAATAAACCCCTGGATTCAGACGAATGACACGATGGATCACAAATTCACTGTAGTTGATCCCGTCTTTACTGACGACCAGCATTACGATTCCTTTGGGACAGGATAAATAGACAGAGGTACTGGAATAATAATAGGAGTCAAAACTTTTATTATCGATTTGGATCGTGTTAGAAACGGTCGCGCTGTTTTGTCCGGCGCTTTTCATATCATAAAAGACACTGCCAAATGTTTGAAATAAATAATTTGTTGTTCTTTTTAGCATGAAAACTCTCCTTTGTTTTATAAAACAATAACAATGTGTGTCAAAAAATGTGAGAATGAAGCAAATATTTAAGAAAATTAACTTTAAAAATTCCGTTCTCTATTAAAAAGTATAAACAACTAATCAAAATGTGTAAAGTGAAAAATATTTCTCATAGTATAATGGTATCGGATAGATTTCCGTGGAAAGAAAGCGCTATCATTCAGAAAGGAGAGAGAATATGCCAAACATTCTATTGACAAGAATCGACAATCGTTTGATTCACGGTCAGGTTGCTACACAGTGGAGTGGTGTTTTAGGAGCTAACTTACTGTTGGTGGCAAACGATGCTGTTGCAGGAGATGAATTCCGTCAGGGATTGATGAACATGGCAGCTCCAGCTTATGCTCAGACTCGTTTCTTCTCTATTCAGAAAACGATCGACATCATTGGAAAAGCTAGCCCTGCACAGAAAATCTTTATTATTTGCGAGACTCCACAGGACGTATTAAGACTTGTGGAAGGCGGTGTTCCAATTAAAAAAGTAAATATTGGAAACATGCATATGGCCGAAGGAAAACGTCAGGTTGCAACTTCTGTTGCAGTGAATGATGATGATGTTGCATGCTTCAAAAAGATGCAAGATCTTGGCGTTGAATTAGAAATTCAGCGTGTACCGGATATTGCTCCGGAAAGCCTTGACAAACTTTGGAAATAATCAATTGATAATTTAAGGAGAAAGTTTTTATGGACATTAATATTATTGAGTTAGTGTTATTGGCTGTCGTAACTTTTATCTTTGCGATTGACCAGTTCTCATTAACTGAAATCATCTATCGTCCTATCATCGCTTGTCCAATCATGGGTATCATCTTAGGAGATGTTCAGACTGGTTTAGTAGTTGGTGGTACATACGAATTGATGATGATCGGTAACATGCCAGTTGGTGGAGCTCAGCCTCCGAACGCTGTATTAGGTAGCGTTGTTGCTATGGTGTTCGCTGTTAAAGCTCAGTTAGATGTAAATGCTGCCTTAGGTGCATGTATGATCTTTGCTACATTCGGACAGTACATCGTTACATTGATGTTCTCTGCAGCTTCTGGTTTGATGTCAATGTGTGACAAAGCCGCTGCTGAAGGCAATCCTAAAGGAATCACTAAAGCTTTGAACATTCATATGCTTTGCTTAGGTGGATTATTTGCTGTTATCGCTATCATCGCTTATGTTGGTGGTACTGCAATGTCTGAACCTTTACAGTCTTTAGCTGACAATGCTTCTTGGTTCATGGGTGGTTTAAGTGCTGCTGGTGGTATGATGCGTTTCGTAGGTTTCGGTATCCTGTTGAAGATCATGATGTCAAACGATCTTTGGGGATGGCTGTTGGCCGGATTCGTATTTGCCTTGGTTATCGGAAATATCGCTCCATTGGCAAGTGCTACATTGATCTTAGTTGCATTCGTAGGTGTTTGCTTCGCACTGTTAGACTTTAAACTTACAACAATGGAAAAGAATGCTCAGCAAGGAGGTGTAAGTGATGGAATCTAATGTAATGACTTCTTATAAAGATACTACTCCAGCACCTAGAGTTGAGAAGAAAATCTTAAACAAGATGGTATGGCGTTCAATGCAGCTGCAAGCTTGCTTTAACTACGAACGTATGCAATCTGCTGGATGGTTGTGGGCTATGCTTCCAGGTCTTCAGGCAGTTCATAAGAACAAAGATGACTTGGCTGCTTCCATGACACACAACATGGACTTCTTGAACACTCACCCATTCGCTGTAACATTCGTTATGGGTATCGTTCTTTCAATGGAACAGATGAAGACTGATATTCAGACTATCCGTTCCGTACGTATCTCTGTTGCCGCTCCATTAGGAGGTATCGGTGACGCATTGTTCTGGTATACTTTGATTCCTATCACAGCTGGTTTGACTGCAAACATGGCTATTGATGGAAGCTTCTTAGGACCAGTTCTGTACTTCATCATCGCATTCGGTGTTGAAATGGCATTGCGTTATGGTTTGATGTATTGGTCTTACAACTTAGGTATGAAAGCAGTTCAGATGATGACTGCCAATGCCAAAGCCTTTACACATGCTGCCAGCGTATTAGGTGTATTCGTTGTTGGTGCCTTGATTTCTAACTATGGTTCTGGAACTAAATTAGGTATCTCTATTCCTAATGGACAGACTGTTGGTGAAGATGGCGAAACAATGGTAGATGTATTCATCAACATCCAGGATTACTTGAACATGATCCTGCCTTGCTTGATTCCATTACTGTTCACTTTAATGTGCTACTTCTTAATTTCTAAGAAGGGATGGACTCCTGTTAAGTGTATCGGATTGTTCCTTGTTATCGGTATCGTTGGTGGTATCTTCGGTAT
>NZ_CALVBG010000036.1 GCF_944325745.1 uncultured Faecalicoccus sp.
TTAGGGGTGATCATGATCTTGATGCAGGGGCTTCCGGTCTTTGCGCAAGAACTTACGATTCATGTGGAGTATCCTGTCGGGATCATCACCGATCCAAACCATAAATGGGCCATCGGTCTGACAAGGCCTACGGTGATCGGGACAAACTATATGTGTTATTCCCAAATCTCAATTGCCGGACAGAAAGTTTATTGTTTGGAACCGTTAAGTTTTACCGATGACGGATATGGGGGATACACAGCCAGCGATTTGGCCGAGTATGTCGGCAATGATGCGTTAACGCAAAAACTAGAGTATATTTCGGCATTGGGCTACGGATTTGAAGGGGATCGTTCCATGGAAATGGATTTTGCGACCCAAATTCGTCTCTGGCAGGAAATGGATCCAGGGTTGGTTGTCAATATTCATCCGGAGATCCAGGCAAAGATCGACCAGATCAATGCGCGTTTGAACATCATGATGACGGATGTTTCTTTTGACCAGCAAGAAATTATTTTATCGGGGTACGGAAAAGAATTCGCCCAAACTTTGACGGATACCCAGGGTGTTTTTTCCAGCTATACGTTTGATTCCGGAAGTGTATCTTACGAACAAAAAGGAAATCAGCTGACCGTATGGATGGAAAAAAGCCAAGGACAAAATGGACAGTTAACAATGAATTGTTTTTATCCTCAACAAGGAACCAGCATTGCCTATCGCAGCAAGTACAATCACCAGGCGGTGGGATATATCACGGGAGGAACACCGAATCAGATGCATATAACGGCCAAGGTAGAGACAGGAAGCATACAGCTCTTAAAGAAAGATGCCCAGACCGGAAAGGTTTCTCAGGGAGATGCCCAGTTGGCGGGGGCTCAATATCAGCTGGTCGATAATCAAACAAAGGAAGTTGTAGGAACCTTTATGATCCAGGAGGATCTTTCCAGCAACCGTATCAGCGATCTGCCTACGGATCGCACCTATACGATCCAGGAAGTGCAGGCACCGCAAGGATATCTGTTAGATACGGATAAGGTACAGATCGATTTTTCAAATCAGAAAGATGTGACTTTGGAAGTCAGCGATACTGTGATCACAGGACGCATCCAAATCAAGAAAATCATTACCGATAAAGATATTTCGCAGATCGTAAAACCGGAAAAAGGAGCAGAGTTCACAATCGTACTCAAACGCTATGTCGATCAATATGGCTCAGTTGCGAAGGCGATGGAACATCAAGATCAATTTTTAGACAGCGAATGGGATATCTTGACCACGGATGATCAAGGACTTGCCTCGAGTAAGGATCTAGCTTATGGAACTTATATGGCTCAGCAGACAGGTGGCGATAAAGAAACGCACTGGCTCAAAGAACCGTTTTCTTTCGTCATCGATCAGGATTCTAAAGATCTTTTGGAATACACCATCAACAATCGACCCTATGAATATTATTTGCGCTTGATCAAAATTGATGCCCAGACACAAAAACCAATCTCTGCCTCGGGAGCCTCATTTCAGATTTTGAATGAAGAAGGCAAACCTGTCACAATGAAGGTGGGATCCAAAACTTATGACACATTCCAGACCGCATCGAATCAAGCAGAAGGAAAAGAAGGCGTCTTTGTCGCTCAAGATGAAAAAGGAGTTTTGACGACACCGCTCAAACTTAAAGCGGGGACATACCAGATCAAAGAAGTCGAATCTCCGCAAGGGTATCAGCTGTTGAAAGAACCAATCGAAGTTGTTTTAGGATCGACCTATGTTTCGCAAGTGGATGAGCATGGCGATGCGACAGTCGAGGTAACGATCGAAAATGAAAGACCAAAGGCGAAGATCATTCTTCACAAAGAATTCGAAGAAGGCTTATCCGAAGAGATTTGTGAAGGACAAGTACGATTTCAGCTGCTGGCGAAAGAAGATATCTTAGACCCGGCAGATGGCAAGATCCTTTTTTCAAAGGGAAGCTTGATCCAAACCCAGGAACATCCAGAAGGGATCTATACCTTAGAAGAAGGAACTTTGATCATTGATGATTTGGTTCTGGGATCGTATCAATTAAAAGAGATCGAAACTTTCGAAGGTTATCAGCTTTTGGATGAACCGGTCGATTTTGAATTTGTTCCAGGATCCCAAGAAAAGGCTGAGTATGTTCTGGAAAAGACCGTCACCAACAAGCCCATACAAATCCATACCACCGTGAACAAAGAAAAGGCATTGTACCCGGAAGAAAATATCGAGGTCGTTGATAGAGTGGAATACCAGGGATTAGTCCCGGGAAAAACCTATCAGTTACAGGGGCAGATCTTGGATCCTGAGACCGCAAAACCAATGCAAAGGGAAGGAAAAGAACTGATTCAGACCTTGGATTTTGTTCCGGAAACGCCACATGGTTTTGTGGATATGGTTTTTACCTTTGACGCCTCAAAGATCGAACCCGCCTCTTATGTCGTAACCGAAAAGCTCTATTGTGAAAAGAATCATCTTTTGGCTGCCCACGAAGATCTAAAGGATACCAAGCAGACCTTTGAGATCTTGCCACTTTATGATCTGCAAGTTCAAAAGGTGGATGCGGACACCGGAAATCCCATTCAAAATACAGAGTTAGAGTTTGCGCTTTTTGAAGATAAGGAAGCTCACTCTCTTTTTCAAACCGGGAAAGTAGATATTTCACAAGGCACGATATCCTGGGAAGATCTGAAACAAGGAACCTGGTATTTAAAAGAAGTCAAAGCACCACAAGGGTATCGTCTTTTAGATCATGTTTATATGGTTGAAGTAAAAAAAGATGGAATCTATATCGACGGAAAAAAAGCGGAAATGAAAGAAGGTCGTTTTGTGTTTGAGATCCAGAACACCAAGATTCCTGTTGTGTCGACAAGCTTAGGATGGAATGCCGGCAGCTATTGGGGATGGTTTATTTTCTCAGGGCTTCTTTTAGGCCTTATTTTCCTGATCCAGCTTTTCCGAAAGAGTTCCTGATTCAAAGCATCGTCTTCGGACGGTGCTTTGTGTATCGCTTGATTTTTAGCTTAAAATAACATAAAATTCATTCATGAGTGAATACGAAGGACGATCTTTTTTTAAAGATGCGGCTTATAATATAAAAAGAACGATGGAACTGGATCCGGCTGCCCATTCAAAATGGGAAGTTTTTTGGCTGTATCCGCATATCAAAGCGATTGGACTGCACCGCATTGCCCGATGGCTTTGGGACCATCACCGCACTTTTTTAGCGCGTTGGGTCTCCAATGTGGCCCGCAATTGGACCGGGATCGAGATCCATCCAGGGGCTACGATTGGCCGGGGACTTGTGATCGATCATGGCATGGGGGTCGTGATTGGCGAAACGGCCATTGTTGAAGATGATTGTCATTTATATCATGGGGTGACTTTGGGAGGAACCGGGAAAGAACATAAAAAAAGGCATCCGACTCTGAAAAAGGGAGCCTATGTTGGATCCGGGGCCAAATGTTTAGGAAATATCACCTTAGGAACGTATTCTCGTGTAGGGGCGAATGCGGTCGTCTTACAAGATGTACCGGATTACGCAACGGCGGTTGGCATGCCGGCTCGCATTATTGAAAGGAAGCGCGAAGATGTGGAAATATCGCTGTAAATCCCATTTACTTTCGTTGATTGGTTCATTTCTCATAGGAATGCTTTTTGGTTTGATTGCCAACCTTGTCTACGGCAGTGAGCTGCAAGTCTATATGCGTGAGATCTTGGCGGAGGCCGGAGTTCCGGCAGCGGCTCTTCCTAGTCTGGAAGCTTATATTGAAAGCCCGCTTCTTCAATCGCTTTCGATGGGAATCGTTTTTGCGGGGTTGGTCAATGTTGTCTTATTGGCCCAATATTTTTCCAGCGTGTCGACGTTTAGTCCTTTGATCTTTATTGTTTTGTTGATGTTTGCCTCGACCTTGCTATTGTTTGTGGGGATCTTGCTTCTGTTGCCCAGTGCTGTTGCCTGTATTTATGGTATGGTCACCTTGCGCAGTTCTTTGGCATCGCAGCGCAAACAGAGAAATATCACCAGCGATGATGAGATCGTTCGGGTCTATAAGATTCATCATCAGCTTCAGGAAAATGTTCGTCCGATGGCACAAGAATGTAAGAAAAACGTTCGCAAGATCACCTTGGTTTATGGCTTGGGCATTGCGGCTGCCTTGTGCGTGATGTTCTTTGTGCAAAGCTTTATCTTGCTTGCGATCTTGTTTATCTTCTTCTTTATGTCCTTCAGTTATCTGATGCGATACTATGCCAGTTCTCTGATGCCGATCCGGCTGCTGCTGTATCAAAACTGTGATCCGGAAGCTTGCGCCAGCGCCTGTATCTATTACGGGATGGACCGTAAAGGAAGAGTGAGGATCAAAGATCGAATCTTGATGGCCCAGGCTTTGATCTATATGGATGATCCGCAGCTGGCCATGGATGTTTTGATTGACTATCCTCGGCGGGATCAAGCCAGCACTTTACAGTATTGGAGCTTGATGGCAACGATCAACTATATGCTTAAAGATGAAGAAGCTTTAGAACGCTGCAAAGAAGAAGCCAACAAAGTCCGTATGAATTTTGGAACCCAGGGAATCATGGTCCAAAACGAGGAGATCGCTTCGATCCAAAATAAAGTGGATCTGATGAGTGGACAGTTCAACACGTGTAAAAAGTATTATCTGCAGGCTTTACAAAAGGCGAGCTTTCCTTTCCAGCAAGTGGATGCTTGTTACTATATCGGGATGATCTCTTTTGTGGAACAAGATTATTCCTTGGCAAATATGTATTTTGAAAAAGTGATCAATCTGGGCAATCAGATGTCCTATGTGGCGAAAGCGAAACATTTTCAATCGAAGATCGATGCCTTAGGCCAAACACAAAGCGACGAATTCAGTTGAAACTTTGCGGGGGATTTTGTATAATCCATTATGTCTAAAGCGTTGAACAGGAGTAGTACTCCAAGCCAGCTTCGGCAAGAGAATCGGATCCTTGGCTGTAAGATCTGAACGAAGAAATTGGAAGAATTCACCTGCGAGCAAGAGCCTAAAATCTCTTCCGTTTCATACGGTTATCATGAATCAAGTGCGTAAAAGACGAAACAGGATGGTACCGCCGTAACTGGCTCCTGTGCTCGTCTTTTTTATTTTTATCAAAAGAAGGGAAGAAAATCATGGAACAAATCGAAAAGCTCCAAAATGAAGCACTGACCAAGATCGCTGATTGTCAAAACAATCAAGACCTCAATGCGCTCAGGGTCGAGTATCTAGGAAAAAAAGGTCCGATCCAAAACCTGATGAAAGGAATGAAAGATCTGACACCGGATCAAAGACCGGCCTTTGGTCAGCAGGTCAATCAGCTGAAAAGCCAAATTGCTCAGGCAATCGAAGAAAAGCGAGAAGCTTTGGCCAAAAAAGAACTGCAGGAGAAGATCGAAAGCGAAAAGATCGATATCACCCTACCGGGAAGAAAACCTGTCGTTGCGAATCTGCATCCTTTGAATCTTGTATGCCAGGAATTGGAAGATCTGTTTATTGGATTGGGGTATCAAGTGATCGAAGGCGACGATATCGTCAGTGATGAATATTGTTTTGAAAGAGCGAACATTCCGAAGGATCATCCGGCTCGCGATATGCAGGATTCGCTTTATATCGATCCGAACTGGCTGCTCCGTACTCATACGACAGCAATCCAGATGGAAGTTTTGGAACAAAGTGCTCCGCATCTTCCTATCAAAGTCGTTTGTCCAGGAAAAGTCTATCGCCGCGATGATGATGATGCGACTCATTCTCATCAATTTATGCAGATGGAAGGTCTGGTCATTGGGGAACATGTGACCTTATCGGATTTGAAGGGAACTCTGGAATTTATGGCTCGTAAGCTGTTTGGGCAAGACCGCCAGATTCGTTTCCGTCCAAGCTTTTTCCCATTTACCGAACCAAGTGTTGAAGTCGATGTTTCGTGTCATATCTGCAATGGAAAAGGATGTCCGACTTGTAAAGGGACCGGCTGGATCGAGATCCTGGGGGCCGGGGAAGTGCATCCGAATGTTTTGAAGATGGCCGGTTATGATCCGGACAAATGTTCAGGCTTTGCGTTTGGAGTCGGTATTGAGCGCGTTGCGATGTTGAAATACGGTATTGATGATATTCGTCATTTCTACACCAATGATATGCGCTTTATGGAACCGTTCAAACGGTTTGATTAGGAGGAAGATCATGAGAATTTCCAGAAAATGGTTATCACAATATATGGATATTTCCGATTTGAGCATCGAGGAGCTGGCCAGCCGCATTACCGATGCCGGATTGGAAGTGGAATCCGTTGAATCTCAATCACAAGGAACGAATTTGGTGATTGGGCAAGTCATTGAATGCACGATGCATCCCGACAGTGATCATTTACACTGTACAAAAGTGGATGTCGGGGATGAGATCTTATCCATCGTTTGTGGAGCGCCAAATGTAGCCAAAGGACAAAAAGTGATCGTGGCCAAGCCGGGAGCCAAACTTCCAGGGGGAGAAATTAAAAAAGGAGCGATCCGCGGTCAGGAAAGTAACGGCATGATCTGTGCTTTATTTGAACTGGGAGTCGATCCGCATTTGTTGACAGAAGAACAAAAAGCCGGTATTGAAGTGCTGCCGGAATCGGCTCCGGTGGGGAACACGGATCCGTTAGGTTATCTGGGATGGGACGATGAGATCTTGGATGTGGCCTTGACGCCGAATCGCAGTGACTGTTTGGCCGCTTTCAATATGGCCAAAGAAGTGGGAGCGATCTTGGATCGGGAGGTAAAACTTCCAAGCTATGATCAAGCGGCTTCGCAAGGAGGACCTACCCAGCTTCATGTGTCTTCCAAAACGTCAAAATGTCCGATGTTTTTAGGAAAAGTCATCGGTCATATCACGATCAAAGAAAGTCCGGAATGGATGAAAGAGCTTTTGAGAGCTTCGGGCATGCATTCCATCAATAATGTGGTCGATATTTCCAATATCGTCATGTTGGAAACGGGGCAGCCGATGCATTTCTATGACAAGGATGCGATCAAAGATCTTGAAATCACCGTAGCCGATGGATTTGAAGAAGGTTATACAGCCCTGGATGGTGTGACTTACGATCTTTTACCAGAAGATATCGTGATCACCAATCAAGGAAAACCCATCGGGATCGCCGGGATCATGGGGGGCGATGACTCCAAGATCTTAGATTCAACCCAAGGATTGATCATTGAATGCGCGATCTTTGATCATGTATCGATCCGCAATACAGCTCGCCGCTTGAATCTTGCGACCGAGTCCAGCGTTCGCTATCAAAAAGGCATTGAACCTCTAGCGGCTCAAAAGGCGTTGGATCGCGCCGTCCAGCTGTTGGTTGAATATGCCGATGCCAAAGAAATTGAAGAAACGGTACAGTTTGGCAAAACGTCATACGAACCTTTGACACTGACCAGTTCTTTTGCGGCGATCAATGATCGCTTGGGAACAGATTTCACATCGGATGAGATCCTAAATGTTTTCCGTCGCCTGGACTGGAAACCAGAATCAAAAGGGGAAGAATTCAGCGTTCAGATCCCAAGTTATCGTACGGATATTGAAGGAATGGCCGATCTGAGTGAAGAAGTGATCCGTTTGATCGGATACGATCGTTTGCCGAGTACTTTGCCTTTGATGGAAATGACCGAAGGAAAATTAAACGCTGCCCAACGGCTGGTACGGGACCTACGTACGTATTTGACACAGCACGGTCTCCAAGACTGTATCACGTATACTCTGATTTCGACAAAAAAGAAAGACAATGCGATCTTAAGCTGCGGGCAAGCCATTGAACTGGCCAGTCCGATGAGTGAAGAACGCCGATATATCCGCACCAGCATCTTGCCAAGCCTTTTAGAAAGTCTTGCGTATAATCAGGCCCGTCATATTGGCAATGTCAATCTGTATGAAATCAGCGATGTGGCGGCCCAAGAAGGAAAGAAAGTTCATTTGGCCTTTGCGTTGAGTCAAAAACTGTATGAGACACGTTGGACCCAAGATGCGATCCCGGCAGATTTCTATACCGGAAAAGGATTGATCGAAGAGCTGTTTGAACAGATCGGTGTTCAATCAAAACGCGTGGGATTTGTAGAGAATAAGATGGATACCGAACATTTCCATCCTTATCGTTCCTGCGAGATCCAGATCGATCATAAAACCGTCGGACTGTTAGGAGAGATCCATCCTAGTTATGCCGCTGAGTGTGAAGTTTCTTCGGCGATCCTTTGTGAGTTAGAATTGGATGCGTTGATGGATGTTAAAAAATCGAAAGTAAAATTTGTACCGATCTCTAAATATCCAAGTGTACAGCGCGATCTGGCCTTTGTGATCGATCGTCAGCTGCCTGTGGAAAATGTTGTCAAAGTGATTGAGAAACAAGGACGTCTTGATAAAGAAATGGTGATCCGCGATGTGGAAGTCTTTGACGTTTATCAAGGCGAACATATGGATCCATCGAAGAAGAGCGTTGCCTTATCGATCCGCTTCCAAAGCGATAAGAAGACTTTGAAGGAAGACGAGATCAATTCTTTGTTTACTTCCATCATTGATCATATCCAAAAAGAATGCGATGCGATCTTACGGAGCTAAAAGTGCAGAAATGCACTTTTTTTTGACCCTTTTTCTTAGTGAAAGCGCTTTCGTGTTATAATCAAGACAGGTGAAATCAAATGAAAAAATATATTATTGCGATTGATCAAGGCACGACCAGCACCCGTGCGATCTGTTTTGATCAAAATCAAAAAGTGGTTCGCATCGTACAGGAAGAGATCCAAAATGTATTCCCTCAGCCGGGATGGGTCGAACAAGATGCACAGTCGATCTGGTTAAGTACTTTAAGTTGTTTATCGCAGCTGTTTGCGCCCGGGGATCTAAAGCCCGAGGAAGTTGCTTCCATTGGGATCACCAATCAGCGAGAGACCACGGTTGTATGGGATAAGAAGACAGGCATGCCCATTCATCGGGCGATTGTTTGGCAATCGAGGCAGACGGCAGATATCGTGGAACGCTTTAAAAGACAAGGTTTGGAAGAAAAGATCCATGAAAAGACAGGATTAGTCTTAGATCCTTACTTTAGTGCGACAAAGATTCGCTGGATCTTGGAAGAATGTTCGATCGAAGATCCAAAAGATCTGTTGTTTGGGACGGTGGATACTTGGCTGGTCTGGAAGATGACCAATGGAAAGGTGCATGTGACCGATGTCACGAATGCCTCGCGAACTTTGTTGATGAACATCCATACTTTGGACTGGGATCCAGACCTGTTAGACTGGTTTGGTGTCCCTTCAAGCATGCTTCCGAAGATCGTTGATACTTCCGGAGTCGTGGGAGATATCGATCCGGTCTATTTCTTTAATACCCCATGCCCGATTGCTTGTTTGGTCGGTGACCAGCAAAGCGCCTTATTTGGACAGTCTTGTTTTCAAAAAGGAGAAGGGAAAAACACGTATGGCACCGGTGGCTTTTTGTTGATGAATACAGGCGATCGTCCTATTTTGTCAAAACAAGGATTATTGTCCACGGTCGCCTGGAAGATCCAAGATCAGGTTTCTTACGCACTGGAAGGCAGCATCTTTGTTTCGGGATCTTTGATCCAATGGCTGCGGGACGGATTGAAATTTTTTAAATCCGCTAAAGACAGTGAACAGCTGGCCACCGAGGTTGATTCCTGCAATGGCGTCATGATCGTTCCGGCATTTACGGGCTTAGGGGCTCCCTATTGGGATGATCAGTGCCGCGGTGCGATCTTTGGCTTGACCCGGGGAACGGATATTCGGCATTTGACCCGGGCGGCTTTAGAAAGCATGGCCTATCAAAGTAAAGATTTGATCCAGATCATGGAAGAAGATCTTGGCCAAAGGATCGAATATCTAAAGGTCGATGGCGGGGCTAGTTCCAATCGTTTCCTGGATCAGTTTCAAAGTGATATTTTAGAGATCCCGGTCTATAAAAACGAGATGCTGGAGATGACGGCATTAGGGGCTGCCAGACTGGCCGGTCTGGCTGTGGGCTTCTTTACGATGAAGGACTTCAAAGATGGTGAAATGGAACAGTTTATGCCTTCTCGAGATCATGAAAGTGTAGAAAAACTATACGCGCAATGGAAAAAAGCGGTCGAAGCGACCCGCATGTATTGATCAAAAAAAAGACTTCCGAAATGAAGTCTTTTTATCTGGAAAGAATATATTGTTGAAGGATATGGCCAACGGCATCTTCTTCATGCGTATAAGGGCAGAGGGCATCGATGGCAGATAAGATCTCGGGATGGGCATTTTGGACCCCGATGGAGAGGCCGGCCGTCTTTAACAATCCCAAGTCATTGATATTATCACCGATGGCCAGAGTATCTTGTAACGCAATCCCCAGGTGGTCGCACAGATATTGAAGTCCCAATCCTTTGTGGACACCTTTAGGATTGAATTCAAAATAGCGGTTGCTGGAATAAGAGAGATCGCAATGTTGACGAATTGTTTCGGGAAGTTGTTCTTCGATCTGTTTCAAGAAGGCAACGTCTGTATTTTCATAAAGAATCTTAATAATGGGCTGATCTTTTAAAAAGGACAGATCTTCAGCTTCGGTTTCCAAAACTTCCATGCGGCCTTTCAAGAAGTGCCTTTCATCTTCATTTAAACGATAGGCAAAAGTTTTGTCGACCAAATAGACTTGAATACCGACATCGAAAGCTCTTCCCAGGGTATAGATCTGATTAGCCAAGGTAAAATCCATCGGCTTTGTATATAAAATATCACCTGTGGCATTTTCAGTGACGCAGCCTCCATTTAACGAAATCGTATACGTGCCTGGTTTTTGAAACTGACCGATTTCTTTAAGCGTATTTTGAATCGAGAAGAAGGGTCTTCCGGTTGTGCAGACAAAATGAATGCCCTGGTCTTGGATTTGACGGATCTTTTCTTGGGTATATGCTCCTACATGTTTATCTGAGCGAAGCAGCGTCTCGTCGAGATCGCTGGCGACTAAATGGATCATAGAGAATCTCCTTTCCATGGTTCAATTCTATCAAATATGTTAAAATAGTTACATGAGTAAACAATCTTTTTTAGTTCGTTCGGATATTCAGGATCTCTTAGATACTTTATCGATCCAAAAAGGAGATCACGTTTGTGTTCAATGCAGTGATGCCTTTTGTCATCAAGTGATCGGCGGTGCCCAGACGATCATCGAGTCCTTGATGGATACAGTTGGTTCGGGAGGACTTTTGTTTATGCCGACCTTTACCTTCTCTTGTCTGGATCCGGCTTGCCAGTCGATCAAAGGATCAGTCGATGACTGGAAAAGAATCCGGGAAAACCAGAACGGGTATCATAAGGTGCTTTCATGGTGTGATCAAAACGGGGAACTGGCCAATCAGTTTTTAAAGTATGAGGGTGTGATCCGTACGGAACATCCGGTCTACAGTTTTGCGTTTTGGGGTTTTCTGGATGAGAAGACGGCAGATCAAAAGATGAATTATCCACTTTCTTTCAGTCACGTCTTACGCTCCTTTGCCCGTAATCAGGGAATTTCTCTGATGCTGGATATGGATCCGAAATACAGTGTACTGATCCCGGCCATCGCAAAGACGCTCAATTTAGGAGAAACAGCGATCCAAAGAGCACAGATCAAAAAAGGAAGCCTCAACAAAGTGCGAACTTTTTTGATCACAAAAACTCCCCCGAATGCGGTGGAAGAAGCTATGAAGTATATTCATGTGCGTACCGATCAGATCCTGGATCATAAGGTTGCCCGCATGAGTTTGGATGAAGAGGCTGAATAAAAGATCACCAAAGGCAGTCTGCTCTGGATAATTGTTCAGAGATCAGATCTGCCGTTTTTTGTAAGATGATTTCATCTGCTTCCTGAAAGCGGTCTAAAAGCGGGGAGTCAATATCTAAAAGTCCGATCAGATTCTCTCCTTTATATAAGGGGAGAACAATTTCCGAACGCGAAGCACAGTCACAGGCAATGTGACCGGGAAAATCATGGACATCTTTGACAATGATCTTGGTTTTCTTCATGGCACAAGTTCCTACGACTCCTTTTCCATAAGGAATCTTGGTGCAGGCCACTTTTCCTTGAAAAGGGCCTAAAAAGCAGATTTGTTGGTAGGGATCGGCAAAGTAAAGACCTACCCAATTTAAGTTTGGGATCTCGTGATAAAGAATGGCCAGAATGTTTGAAACATTGGAGATCCAAGGCAAGGAAGGATCAATGATGGCCTGGCATTGTTTATAAATATGTTCCATATCTATGATTTTACATGAAAATGCAAGGAAAAAGAACAAAACGTTCCAGATTTGAAACAGATTTGGACAATGAAAATGACAACTTGTCATATTGTGATAGGATAGAAATACCAAAAGGGAGGTTATCACATAGAGATCGACTCTATGACAAGGTGAATCACATCCAGAGAATAAGGATTTATCTATCGGTAAAAAAGGGTAGAGATGAGTTGATTCATCCGATACAAACGAGCCAGTTTCTTCGATGAATAAGGGAAATTGGCTCTTTTTTGACCTCTATGAAAAAAATTTAACATTTTTTTTGACAAGGGGGAGAAGATTTGGTAATATAACTGAGCACGGCGCGGAGAGCGGCGTG
>NZ_CALVBG010000037.1 GCF_944325745.1 uncultured Faecalicoccus sp.
TGATGTTTTTGGATCAGCTTTTCTAAGATCGCATGATAAATCGATCCCCGGATCCGGATATCTTTTAGATCTTCTCGTTCTTGAAGGCGAAGACCGTAGCGCAAAAAGTGCTGGAATGGGCAGCGGGCAAAACTTTCTAAACGCGATACAGAACCTACAAACTGGTGTGCATCAAAAAACAGGGCTTGTGCCGTCTCTTGTTCGCAAGCAAACTGCGGCTGGCTCCATCGCATCGGATCTTGGAATTCCTGAAAAACCGGGCCATGTCCAAACCATTGTTCCAGTTCATGGCTTAAGGCGTGATCTTTGCCGTTATAATCCGATTCCGCAACCAGAACATAGAGATCCTGGCAGTTCTCTAAGACCGTCCAAAGCTGTTCTCTTTGTTTTTGCAGGCGGCTGGAAAGCGACGGGAAGTCACAAGAGGCCAAGTAGGCTTCATCAAAGATCCCGGTATGCATGGAAAAGGCCGGGAAATTTGCCGCATGGGCCCCGCACAAAAAGACGGTGGAAAAGAAAGGGGTGATCTCCTTTCGGCTTCCGATCAAAACGCCTTGATGGTGCTTTATGGATTTTGAAGGGATCTTGGCTTCGATGTAGTCTTTGAAGAATTGAAGATCTTCAGCGGTCCGGATCTTTTTCCAGCTCTGTCTGAGCTGTTCCTGGATCCAGTAAAAAGCATTCAAATTATCTTCGGTACAAGGCAGCTGGTTTTGGATCGTCGTCAAGATTGCATCTAAAGTATCTATGGACCAGTTTAAGATCGCATCATGCTCCTGCAGCCAGGCTTGTGTTTGTTTGAGATGATGTTTCAAATGTTCAAACTCTTCTTGCGTAAGCAATGTGTTTTCTTCATAGACTTCCGGGAAGGAATAGGCTTGTTTCCACAAAGCGGGGAAGTTTCTCAGTGTGCTTTGGATGATCTGCCGCGTTTGCGGATAGAGCAGATCGATCAGGACTAAATAATGATCCAGATCGGGTTCCAAGATCCAGGCCAGCGCACTCAAAAAGGCAGCCGCAAACGGATTTTTCTGGTCCGAAGACAGGATCGTATAGGGGATCTGGTGCTGATCAAAGATCTGTGCCAAAACTTGTTTTTCCGCATTGTCATTGCAGCTGACAAAAACTTCGGAAGCTTCCAGATCTTGGCCCAGAATGGTCTTGGCAATCTGCTGGGCTTGCTTGCGGGGATTCCCGGTTGACCAGTAATGACGGTTTCCAGGGGCGTCAAGTTTTAAGACTTGGGCATGGCTTGCCAGCAGCTTTTGGATCCAAAGCTGTTCGGATTCAGAATATTCATAAGGCAAGATCGTTACGTTAGAGGCATCCAGATCTTTGCGCAGGATCTTAGGAATCTCGGCTTGCCAATAGGGAAGATCCTGGATCTGTTGAAGCAGAATCTTCAGATCTTTTTCTTTTTGTGTCTGTTCGGGAAGTTTGTCAAAGTCTAAGGCATAGCTTTTGGCCAAACCCGCAAAGTCGGTCAGTTCCTGAATAAAGGCAAAACTGGAACGGCTGGCATAAAATGCATTTTCTTCCGGGATCGTCTGGCAGAGCTCGCGTACCTGATAGTAAAAATCGATCGAAGTTTGGGGGTCGGTTTTAAAAAAACGCTGGATATAGCTTTGAAGGCTCAAGATCTCAAGACCTAAAGTATTTCCGTGGGTTTTTAAGATTTTCTGGTAGAGGGATAAATGTAAAGATGCGGGAGCAATCAAGATCCCTTTTTGTGGTAGATTCAACATACTTCTTATTTTATCAAAAGCGGGGGACCTTTTGAATTTTTCTGAAATATTTTTAAAATTTCGCTACAATAGAGGCATGAAAAATCCATTGAAAAAGAATGTTCTGTTTTTTCGATCCCATCAAAATATCTTGTGGGATATTATGGTCTGCGGGCTGTTGCTGCTGGTGGTGAGCGGCATAGGCAGTTTGTTTTATCGCTTGAACCTGGATGGGGCAACGATCATTCTCTTATATCTCTTAGGAGTCATGGTTGTTTCGATCTTGACGACGGCGCGTTTGACCGGCGTGCTTTTTTCGATTGCCAGTGTGCTGATCTATAACTACTTGTTCACGATTCCGCGGTTTACGTTTCATGCGTATGGCCGGGATCATTTTGCGACCTTTATGATCATGCTGGCGGCCTCGGTTCTGGCCGGATCTCTGGCTGTTCGTCTCAAGAACAATGCAAAGGCGTTTCGGCAGGATGCTTACAGTGCCAAAGTGCTGTTCAATACGTCACAGCAGCTTTCGAAAGCCAAAGGGCCGGAACAGGCGTATTCTTGTATGGCCAGACAGCTTCAAGATCTTTTCGGCTGCGGCGTGATCGTGTATCCTATCCAGGATGACCAGATCCAGGAAGCGATCACAGCGGGAACGATCTCGCAGAAGATGTTGGAAAAAGAAGAGATGCATGAGGTTCAAAAGGTTTTGAAAAAGGGCGGTTATGCGGGCATCGTATCGGGCCGGCATGCTTCTTATGCGCCGGTGCATCTGGAAAAAGAAGTTTTGGCTGTTGTCGGATTGGAGAAAGACCTGCAGAATATCGATGAATTTGAAGAAAATATTTTCTTGTCGATCCTCGGCGAGTGTGCCATGACATTAGAAAACCAGCGGGTGATCAAGGAACGCCAGGAAGCGCGGATCGAAGCGGAAAATGAACGGTTGCGGGCTGATCTTTTGCGCATGATCTCTCACGATCTGAGAACGCCGCTGACTTCGATCTACGGCAATGCGACCAATCTGCTTCATCAGGAAGAACAGATGGACCCGGTCATCAAAAAACAGGTCTATCAAGATATTTATGATGATTCACGCTGGCTGATCGAACTGGTGGAGAATCTGCTGGCGATCACGCGTTTGGATCAAAAACAAGTTGATCTGCACCGCAGCCAGGATGTTGTGGAAGATGTGATCGAGGAAGCTTTGAAACATTGTGAAGGCCATACGCAAGGACATAAGATCGTGTTTGAGCGCAAGGATGACTTTTCTCTAGCGTATATGGATGCTCGCCTGATCATGCAGGTGGTGGTGAATTTGATCAACAACGCAATCAAATATACGCCATCGGGCTCTACGATCAGGATCCAGACGCAGACAAAAGATTCGATGGTTTTTGTGACGGTCATGGATGATGGACCGGGGATCCCGGGTGAACAAAAAGAACATGTATTTGAAATGTTTTATACCGGAGCAGGCAAACTGACGGATGCCAAACGCAGTCTGGGACTGGGCTTGGCGCTTTGTAAAAGTGTGATCGAAGCCCATCATGGCAAGCTGCTTTTAGAGGACAGCGAACCTCACGGAGCCAAATTTACTTTCAGCTTGCCCCAAAGTAAGGAGGATGCAGAATATGAAGATCTTGGTCATAGAAGATGATACCACCGTTCGTCATTTGATCGCGACGACGTTGGATACGCATGGATATGAATATGAAAGTGCGAAGAATGCCGAGGAAGGCTTGGACCGGGCATCGCAGGAAGATCCCGATGTGATCTTACTGGATCTGGGATTGCCGGATCTGGATGGGATCGAGGTCATAAAAAAAATCCGCAGCTGGTCCAATATGCCGATCATTGTGATCAGTGCCCGCAGTGAAGATGCGGACAAGATCGAGGCTTTGGATGCCGGAGCGGATGATTATTTGACCAAACCGTTTTCGGTGGATGAACTTTTGGCCAGACTGCGTGTGATCCAGCGGCGTCTGGCGTATTTGAATGAACATTCTCCGCAAGAGGAGATCAGTTTTACCAACGGCGATCTTCATATCGACTATGGGGCTGCCAGCGTGACCATGAAAGGGCAGGAACTGCATCTGACGCCGATCGAATATAAGATCTTATGCCTGTTGGCAAAAAATGTCGGCCGCGTTTTGACGCATAAATATTTGACCCAGGCCATCTGGGGCACATGCTGGGAAAGCGACATGGCTTCCTTGCGTGTCTTTATGGCAACCCTTCGGCGCAAGATCGAACCCAAGGGGACCAATGTGCATTATATTCAAACGCATATCGGGGTCGGGTATCGGATGATGAAGGTCGACGAATCTTTATAACCCCAAAATGATGCCTAACAGGGCGCATAAAGAGATCAAAGCGATCGGATGCAGTTTTTTAAAGACTAGCGAGATTGCCAAAATAATCAAAAACAAGACAAAGTTCAAAGGAACAAATGTCGATAAAGACAAAGTTCCGTTAAATAATACTTGAATGATGATCCCGATGCCGGCACTGGCGATCATCGCGGCCACGGCCGGACGCAATCCGTAGAAGACGTGCTGCACGTATGGGGAGTCTTTAAACTTTTTTAAGAACTGGGCAATGATGCAGATTACGATGATGCTGGGGGCGACCAGGCTCAAGGTCGTGACGATGCCACCTAAGATCGAACCGCCGGTGGCATGATAGCCGACATATGTGGCCATATTGACACCCATGGCACCCGGTGTGGATTCACTGATAGCGATCATGTTCATCAGCATGGTCTCGTCAAACCAACCGTAGTTATCGATCATCGCATACAGAAAGGGAATCGTTGCCAGCCCGCCGCCTAAAGCGAAAAGGCCGGTCTTAAAGAATTCAACGATCAAAGAGATCCAAATACTCATGATTTATCTCCTTTCTTCATGCGGATCGTTTGTATCAACAATCCGGCAGCACCCGCCAGGACCACGATCCAGACAGTAGAAACAACCGCAAAGTAAGTCAAGACCAAGGCGGCGATAAAGATCAACAATCCTTCTTTATCTTTGATCCCGGTTTTCGCAAGTTTGACGACCGCATTCAGGATCAGTACGCAGACAGCGATCCGGATCCCGGCCAAGGCGTGCTGCACAATGGCGAGGTCGGCAAAGTTTTGAAGAATGCTCGCAATCAGCAAAATGATCACGATGCTGGGGAAGACGATCCCTAAGGTTGCGACAATGCCGCCCAGGATCCCTTTCTTGTAGTAACCGACAAAAGTAGCGGTATTGACGGCAATGATCCCCGGGGTACATTGGCCGACCGCAAAGTAGTCCATCAGCTCTTCTTCGGTTGCCCAATGTTTTGTATCGACGATCTCCTTTTGAAGCAGCGGAAGCATGGCATACCCGCCGCCAAACGTAAAGGCACCAATCTTGGTGAATGTCCAAAATAATTCTATATATGTTTTCATGGGTGCAATTATAACGTATTTTATAGGGAGTGAAAAGAGCGGATATGAATTGGATCCAAGAGGTAGAAAAACGAATCAGACAAAAGAATCAGATCTACTTTGCGAAAGATTCTTTGTTCCTGCAAGATCTTAAAGATTTGCTCGAGGCTCAAGACCATCGTGTCCTGGTGTTATGGGCTTTGGATCTGGCTCAGGAAAGTGTGCAGGCATGGGAACGCAAACATCCGCAGGAGACTCGTCCCAGACTAGCCTGTCAAGCGGCTCAAGACTGGTCGAGGGGCAAGATCAAGATGCGCGAAGCGCAAAGAAAGATCTTGGATTGTCATGCGGTAGCCAAGGAGATCGATTCACTCGAAGAGAAAGCAATCTGTCATGCGATTGCTCAGGCGTGCTCGGTTGTCCATACGCCGGGCCATGCGATGGGATATCCGATGTACGATCTGACATCTTTGGTCCATCATTACGGCTGGGACGATTGTATTTTGCCGATCAAAGAACGTAAAGAAGTCTACATCGATCATCTGTTTTATTGGAACCAAGAAATCGATAAGATCCAGCGGCCATGGGCCTCCTTTTTATAGAACCGATTTTTCACTGGCGTTTTTTTAGAGTTGGTGATAAAATGAGGGCACGTCAGATGGTGCGTTGGAGAAATGGTTAACTCACAGCCCTCTCAAGGCTGCATTTACGGGTTCGAACCCCGTACGCACTACCAATAGTCAAAGAAAGGTCGATGCTTATCGGCTTTTTTATTTTATGTTTTTTAAAGCTTCATCATCTTTTGTATAATTTGATCTACTCAAGGATGCATTGATATAAGTGTATACATAGTATATACTTATATAGAGGTGATCAATATGGCAACAAGTATCGCAAAATGGGGGAACGGTCAAGGAATCCGAATTCCAAAAGGAGTTTTAGAACGCTTAAATTGGAAGAGCGGCCAAAAAGTTGAATTGATTGTGGCTAACGACGAACTGAAGATCAGAGCTGTTCAAAAGAAAAGAAAATCGATTCAGGATCTGTTTGAAGGGTATGAAGAAAAGTACCAATGTCAAGAAATTGATTGGGGAGACCCGGTGGGTAAAGAGATATGGTAAAACAAGGTGATATCATAAAGATTGATTTAGATCCAACAAAAGGACATGAACAAGCGGGATATAGACCGGCTCTTGTCATCAGTAATAATTTCTTTAATCAAAAGACAAACATGACCATATGTTGTCCAATTACCAATACAACACGTCCCTTTCCTTTGCATGTTTCTTTGGATAGCAGAACACAGACAATAGGAAATATATTGTGCGAGCATGTAAAATCTTTAGATCTGTCCGCCAGGTCTTATAGAGTAGTGGAATCATTACCTCGTGATTTGTTAGAACAAGTCATTGATATCGTATTTTCTGAAATTGAGTCTCAGGGATAAACTCTGAGATTTTTCTTTTTAAAAAATTAGCACTTTATACTTTACAGTGCTAAAAAGCGTGCTATAATATTAGCAGAGTTAGAAATAGAGTGCTAACTCGATAGGAATTCATAAAAACTATTTTGGAGGTGACAGTTATGAAATTCTATCCAGGATTCAGAACTTTTGATTTATTTGATGATTTATTCAACAATGATTACACGACAACAAATACGTCATCGAATCTTTTGAAGACCGATATTACGGAAAAAGATGGTTACTATGAATTGAACATGGAAGTGCCGGGCATCAAAAAAGAAGATATTCAGTTAGAGTTAAAGAATGGTTATTTGAAGATCTCGGCAACTCGTCAAGGCAAGAATGAAGAAAAAGACGATCAGGGACGCATCATTCGTCAGGAACGTTTCAGCGGTTCTTGTTCTCGTAGCTTCTATGTAGGAAACAATGTCAAACAAAGCGATATCAAGGCAAGCTTTGATAACGGTGAATTAAAGATCAGCGTTCCTACTCAGGCTAAAAAAGAAGAGGAAGAAACCAAATTCATTCCTATTCAATAAAAAAGGCACTTGATCAGTGCCAAGCAGCCTTTCTGCGATGCAGGAGGGCTTTTTTTAATGGGGAATTTGATCTTTGAGACGCACACAGAGTTTCATGGTCAGATAGAGGACAAAGACATCGATGGGATACATCACGATGTTTTTGATGACCCTGGCACTCAACAAGACCCAGAAACTGTCGCCATACATCATCGACAGCCATAAGGGATTTAAGAACAGGTTGACGATCAAGACCACCGAAAGACGGGCCAGGGCACAGCGAACGACACCGATCTTTTCTTGTTTGTAGAAGAACAGTGCATAGAGAAGGGCAATCACGACCGCGTTGATCATAAACCAAGGCTGATAAGGACCGGTGGGCCGCAAGATATAATTGACCGTATCCAAGATAAAAGCGGCAATCATATTGGGATAAGGACCATAGAAATAACAGCTGCCGGCGACCGCAATCGAACCAAATGAGATCTTGAGCATCGGTGTCAGCTGGATCGAAAACATGTTTAAGATCACGTTTAAGGCACAAAACAGGCTCACGCCAACCAAGACACGAACATCTTTTAAAGATTTCGCATTTTCTTTAAAGACCGCAAAGTATTTATTCATCAAAAAAGACCTCCTTTCCCATTCGTGCAATGGAAAAAGAGATCGGTTTTGCCATTACAACAGCGGGATGCAAAATATGTATCGCAAGATTCCTTTTCGTTTCCAAACCAACTCCCCGTGTTTGGAACACTTAACGCACATATTTTTACTCTGCTTCTAAGGGCAGTATACTCCAGAATGTCACGAAAAAAAAGAGTCAGCTCTTTCTTTTCATGTAGAGCAGCGGATAAGGGTTTCCCTGTTCATCGAGTTCGGTTCGTTTGTACACTGTAAATCCCAGATGTTCATAGAATCCTTTAGCATTTGGATTTTGTTCGTTGACGGCCAGATCGTTTACAAAAAAATGCTCGATTCCATACTGTAACAGCTCTTTTCCGTACCCTTTTCCTCTTTCTTCATCGGCAATAAATAACATTTCCAAATATTGATTGGCGATCCCCATAAAACCAACCGGGATATGGTCTTCATTTTCCAAAATATTCAGATGCGGCACTTCCTGCAAAGCTTGCGGTACATATTCTTGAATGTGCTGAATTTCATCTTCGGATAAGAAATGGTGCGTCGCTTGTACCGAGCTTTTCCATACTTTCAACTGGGGTTGGATCAAAGCGGGATCGCGGTCGGTGATTTCAACGATCTTTGTCATTTTGGTCCTCCTTCTGAGACCCAGTATATGCCAGTTTGTGTGAAGACAAAAGGAAGAAAAGTCTGAATTTGAAATTGCGAAAAAGTTCACAACGTTTTTCGTGCATTAGGGATATATTTGATTTATACTAAACACGAAAGAGGTTGTGAAAAATGATAATTAATGAACTAGAAGGAAAAGTCAAAGGTAAAGGCATTCGAATCGTCTTTACAGAAGGATGGGACGCCCGCGTCCAAAAAGCAGTTATTGATTTGAAAAAGAACGACGTCGTTCACCCGATCTTATTGGGAACGCCAGGACAGATCGCCGAGTGTGCTCAAGAAAACGGATTGGATGTTTCTGGAATCGAACAGATCGACCCTGCCACTTTCGATAAGCTGGATGAAATGGCAACGAGAATGGTTGAACTTCGCCGTGGTAAAATGGATCTGGAACAATGCCGTAAAGCGATCCAGTCTTCCAACTACTTTGGAACGATGTTAGTAGAAATGGGATATGCGGACGGTCTGTTAGGAGGAGCTACGTATTCTACAGCGGATACGATCCGACCTGCTCTGCAGCTGGTCAAGACAGCACCGGGACAGCCGCTGGTCAGCTCTTGTTTCTTGTTGGTCAAAGGGTCTGAACAATATATCATGGGTGACTGCTCGATCAACATCAATCCAACACCGGATGAATTGGTAGAGATCACGATCCAGACAGCCCATACCGCAAAACAATTTGGTGTAGAACCGAAAGTCGCTTTACTTTCATATTCCAGCATGGGAAGTGCCAAAGGGGAATGTGTTGCGAAGATGACCGAAGCAGTAAAACGTTTGAAACGTATGCCGATCGATTTTGAAGTGGATGGCGAAATGCAGTTTGACTGTGCAGTCAGTGAAGAAGTTGCTTCTTTGAAAGCGCCTGGTTCTCCCGTTGCCGGTCATGCCAATACATTTATCTTCCCGAACTTATCCAGTGGAAATATCGGTTATAAGATCGCTGCCCGCTTAGGCGGATGGGAAGCTATCGGACCTGTATTACAAGGATTGAATGCTCCGATCAACGATTTGTCTCGCGGATGTACTTCACAGGAAATCTACAAGATGGCGATCGTGACAGCGGCTCAAAAATCTTTGGGAATTTAAAAGAAAATCAATTCACTGTCGTTTCTTTTTGAGACGACAGTTTTTTTGTTATATACTGGGAGCATGAGAAAAAAAGAAATATTCCCTTACGATATAGAACCGGGGGCCATCATGGATTTTGTGGATGGCAAATTCATGTTGGTGATCAAAGACAGTGAGTGGTCATCCGAAGAAATTCGTTTGTTGAATCGCGGGGCAAAGTTGCAGTTCTGTTACACGATGGATATTGCGATCTTTGTTTTCGAAGGCGGCGATATCGACAGCAGTGATTTTTATTTTAATGTCCAGGAATGTGATCAGGCCGCAGCGCTTTTGAATGCTCAGGAGCTGGATATCGAAGTCCTGCTGGTGGATCAAAAAAATCAGATCTGCTGGAAAAAGACAAAAACATTAGATAAGGAGAAAACACAAAAGCTTTTAGAATGTTTGCGTCGGCAATCCCAGACATCCTTTGCACCGGGTGAATTTGATGTCAATGTCGAAGGACTTCAAAGTGCTTACGAGCCTTTTGAATTGGAAAAATATGCCGTGTTTGAACTGGCGTTTTAGGAGGAATTATGAAAGCAATCATTACTGTAATTGGAAAAGATAAAGTGGGAATCTTGGCGATGATCGCCAATGAATGCGCCAAAGAAAATATCAACATCTTGGACGTATCGCAAACGATCGTGGATGGTTTCTTTACGATGACAATGAGTGTGGATATCCAGGGAATGGATACGGCTTTGTCTGCTTTTAGTGAAAGAATGGATGGCCTTGGCAAAGAAAAGGGTCTGGTGATCCGTGTAATGCATCAAGATATCTTTGATTCGATGCATAAGATCTAGGAGGACAGGATGCAGACACAGGAAATATTAGAAACGATCAAGATGATCGATGAAGAATATTTGGATATCCGAACGATCACGATGGGAATCTCTTTGTTGGATTGTATGGATACAGATATTCATAAGAGTTGTGAAAAAATCAAGAAGAAGATTTGTACCTTGGCTAAAGATCTGGTCAAAGTGGGTAATGAATTTGAAAAAGAATATGGAATTCCCGTTGTTAACAAACGCATCAGTGTGACACCGATTGCGATGCTGGTGGCATGTTCGGGCGGTGATCCGGTGGAATACGCTTTAACGCTGGAAGAATGTGCGCAGGAACTGGGTGTTGATTTCATTGGCGGTTTCAGCGCTTTAGTACAAAAAGGGTATGCCAAAGGCGATAAAGAACTGATTGAAGCCATTCCGCGTGCTTTGGCAGCGACTTCTCATGTCTGCGCCAGCGTTAATGTGGGATCCACGAAAGCGGGCATCAACATGGATGCGGTCAAACAAATGGGAAGAATCGTTAAAGAGTGTGCTTTGGCGACGCAAAATGATAATTGCTTGGGGGCTGCCAAACTGGTGGTTTTCTGCAATGCGGTCGAAGATAATCCGTTTATGGCCGGTGCTTTCCACGGCGTTGGCGAAGCCGACTGCGTCATCAATGTCGGGGTCAGCGGTCCTGGGGTTGTGCGGGCGGTGCTGTCCAAAGCCGATAAGAATCTGCCGATGGATAAGATTGCCGATTTGATCAAACGGACAGCCTTCAAGATCACACGGATGGGACAATTGGTCGGAACGGTTGCTTCGCAAAAACTGGGTGTTCCTTTTGGAATTGTGGATCTGAGTTTGGCGCCGACGCCGGCGATTGGCGATAGTGTTGCCTATATCTTGGAAGAGATGGGGCTGGAAACATGCGGTGCCTATGGAACGACAGCTTGTCTGGCCATGCTCAATGATGCCGTTAAAAAAGGCGGTGTGATGGCGACATCCAATGTCGGCGGTCTTTCGGGAGCGTTTATTCCGGTCAGCGAAGATGCGGGCATGATCCATGCTGCTCAAGCTGGTGTATTGAGCTTGGAAAAATTGGAAGCGATGACAGCGGTTTGCTCTGTCGGATTGGATATGATCGTTGTGCCTGGCGATACTTCAGCTTCGATCATCAGCGGGGTGATTGCGGACGAAGCTGCCATCGGTATGGTTAATTCCAAAACGACAGCGGTTCGTATCATTCCGGCCATTGGCAAAAAGGTGGGCGAAGAGTTGGATTTTGGCGGTCTGTTAGGCTCGGGACCGGTCATGCCGATTCGTCAAACGAAAAACGATGTGATGATCGACCGCGGGGGAAGGATCCCGGCGCCATTGCAGTCTTTGAAAAATTAAGGATTTCTTTTCAGAAAATCCTTTCCACTTTTGGTTGCAAAATCGAATTTCGTGTGTATAATTATCTCATAAAGACGAAGAAGAGAAGGAGTACAGAGGCTTTTCTTTACAGAGAGTCTGCGGAGGGTGCAAGCAGATAAGAAAGAATCTGGAACGTGTCTTGGAGTCGCATTGTCGAAAGAAATGAGGCAATGAACGTGTGTTCGCGTTAAGAACGAGGTGTCATCCAGAGACATGGATGGAATTAAGGTGGTACCGCGAATCAATCGTCCTTTTGAATAAAAAGGGCGATTTTTTTGTAGAGAGGAGGATGCGGATGAAAAGCGAAGACCGACGACGATGCGACGCATTCGCATCATACAATA
>NZ_CALVBG010000038.1 GCF_944325745.1 uncultured Faecalicoccus sp.
GCCTTTGCTCATGGTTTCAATATTCATTTTGGATGCATCGTTCCTCCAAAAGATGTCAACGTGATCATGATTGCTCCCAAAGGTCCAGGGCATACAGTCCGCAGCGAATATGAAGCTGAAAAAGGAGTTCCTTGTTTGATCGCGGTTGAACAAGATGCGACGGGAGATGCATGGGATCTTGGTTTAGCCTATGCAGCCGGTATTGGTGGAAGTCGTGCCGGTGTCTTAGAGACAACATTCCGTACGGAAACAGAAACCGACTTATTTGGAGAACAAGCTGTTCTTTGCGGCGGTGTTTGTGCTTTGATGCAGGCAGGGTATGAAACTTTGTGTGAAGCTGGATACGACCCAAAAAATGCATATTTTGAATGTATCCATGAGATGAAATTGATCGTGGATCTGATCTATCAATCTGGTTTTGCCGGAATGCGTTATTCCATCAGTAATACCGCAGAATATGGTGATTATATTACCGGACCGAAGATCATTACCGAAGATACAAAGAAAGCGATGAAAAAGATCTTGAGCGATATTCAAGATGGTACATTCGCTAAAGATTTCTTGTTAGATATGTCTAAGGCTGGCAATCAGGTTCATTTCAAGGCAATGCGTAAAAAAGCCGCTGAACACGATTGTGAAAAAGTAGGTGCGGAAGTCCGTGCTTTATACAGCTGGTCGGATGAAGATAAACTGATCAACAATTAACACAAAGATTAGACAATCCATTACGGGTTGTCTAATGCTTTATTTAGGATGAGGAGGAAAAACAATGAAGAGTGATGCAATGAAAAAAGGGTTTGATAAGGCACCTCAACGCTCTTTGCTGCATGCTTTGGGTTTGACCCAGGAAGAAATTGATCGACCGATTGTCGGGATCGTCAGCTCATATAATGAAATTGTCCCCGGCCATATGAATTTGGATAAGATTACGGAAGCAGTAAAAATGGGCGTTGCTATGGCAGGAGGAACACCGATCGTATTTCCGGCTATTGCTGTTTGTGATGGGATCGCTATGGGCCATCAAGGTATGAAATATTCTTTGGTAACTCGCGATCTGATTGCGGATTCTACGGAAGCGATGGCTTTGGCGCATGCCTTTGATGCCTTAGTCATGATCCCCAACTGTGATAAAAATGTTCCAGGTCTTTTGATGGCAGCCGCCAGAATCAATGTGCCGACGATCTTTGTTTCGGGCGGACCGATGATGGCAGGAAAAATTGACGGCCATAAAACTTCACTTTCCAGTATGTTTGAGGCTGTGGGCGCTTATCAGGCCGGCAAGATCGATGAGGAAAAATTGACAGAATATGAATTAAAAACTTGTCCGACTTGCGGTTCTTGTTCTGGAATGTATACGGCCAATTCTCATAACTGTTTGACGGAAGTGCTCGGGATGGGACTTCCGGGAAATGGCACGATTCCGGCAGTTTATTCCAAACGAATCGAACTGGCAAAACATGCGGGCATGCAAGTCATGGAATTATGGAAACAAGATATTCGTCCGTTAGATATCATGACTGAAAAAGCCTTCCATAACGCATTGTGTGCAGACATGGCATTAGGATGTTCCACCAATTCTATGCTTCATCTGCCTGCCATCGCCAATGAATGCGGAATTCAGATCAATCTGGATATCGCTAATGAAATTAGCGCTAAAACTCCTAACCTTTGTCATCTGGCACCTGCAGGTCCTACGTATATCGAAGAATTAGACGCTGCCGGTGGTGTTTATGCGGTCTTAAATGAATTGAATAAAAAAGGATTAATCTATACCGATGTGATGACATGCACCGGAAAAACCTTGAAAGAAAACTTGAAAGGTCACCCTAATCTGAACCCCGAAGTGATCCGTCCTATCGATCATCCTTATTCAGAAACCGGAGGGATCGCCGTCTTAAGAGGAAATCTGGCTCCTAATGGATGTGTCGTCAAACAAAGCGCTGTGGCACCGGAAATGTTGGTTCACGAAGGACCGGCGAAAGTATACGACAGCGAAGAAGAAGCAATTGCCGGTATCTTCAATCACGAAGTTCAAGCGGGTGATGTGGTCGTAATTCGTTATGAAGGACCAGCGGGAGGACCTGGTATGCGTGAGATGCTTTCACCGACCAGTGCGATTGCAGGAATGGGATTAGATAAACAAGTGGCTTTGATCACCGATGGTCGATTCTCTGGAGCAACTCGCGGCGCAAGCATTGGTCATATTTCTCCGGAAGCTGTTTCGGGAGGTACGATCGCTTATGTTAAGAATAATGATAGGATTGCTATTGATATTCCTAATCATTCCATCACTTTAAAAGTGAACGATGAAGAATTGGAAGAACGTAAGAAAACGATGCCAATCAAAGTGAAGAAAGATGTCAAAGGATATTTAAAACGCTATGCCCAAATGGTGAGCAGCGCAGATAAAGGAGCTATTATCAACAAATGAGTCTACGAGTGTTAAGTGATGTACAATCATTTACTGTCTTTAAAGCTTTGGAAAAGGATAAGGTGATTCATAATTTTTATCGTCTTTTATTGAAAGAAGATATGGAATCTTATTCTGATTTTGTGAGCTCCTTATATAGGACAGGAACCGATGATTGGACACAGTACCTTTGTGATAAAGTGATGTCTTTGGAAAATTGTGTGATCCGAAATATCTGTGAGAAAAAAGAGATTCCCGGCTCCATTCAAATTGCCCTTTCTTTCGAGTTGGGTATCCTTCAAGAACTTTCACAGATGGAACCGGATGATTTCAAGATGAAAGGTTTTAAAGCACCATGGATCACAAAACCAATCAATTTGGAATCCGAATATTATGATCGGTTATCTCATATTGAACAATTTGGATTTGGAGATTATGCACGCTTTACGACTTTCCGCTTAGAATTGGTAACCCAAGAACCTGGTTTTGTGCTGAAACCGGTCGCATATCCAGATCCGATCTGTTTTTCAGATTTGATCGGCTATGATCTGCAAAGACAACAAGTAATTGCCAATACGGAGATCTTGCTCAAAGGACGTTTGGCAAGCAATGTTTTGCTTTATGGGGATGCCGGGACAGGGAAGAGTGCCACTGTAAAGGCGATTGCCAATGAATTTAGTGCTCGCGGTCTTCGCTTGATCGAGTTGGGAAAGAAAGAATTACATCTTCTTCCTAAGCTGTTAGATCTCTTGGCAAAGAATCCTTTGAAGTTTATCTTATTTATCGATGACCTTTCATTCCAAGAAAACGATGATGATTTTAGTGCTTTAAAAGCGGTTCTGGAAGGAAGTGTATCCGTTCGTTCAAACAATACGGTCATTTATGCGACAAGCAATCGCCGTCATATTGTCAAAGAGACTTTCCAGGCTCGCGAGGGAGATGAGATCCACCGCAATGATACGATGCAGGAAACGATCTCTTTATCGGAACGATTCGGGATGAAAGTTTATTATGAAAAGCCGAAAAAAGACCTGTATCAAGAAATAGTCTTTGGTCTAGCGGAACAATATGGACTGAATATTGATCACAAGACACTGGCTTTAAAGGCAGAACAGTTTGCCTTGCGTAAAGCTGGACGTTCTGCCCGTGCAGCTCGACAGCTGATCGAACAGTTGAGCGCACAAGAAGATTCGAGGTGAAAAGATGCTGACGCTGGATAAGATTTACCATGCGAGTTATGTTTTAAAAGATGTAGCGCGGAAAACGGATGTTTTATATGCACCTAAGATCAATCCGGATGCCAATGTGTATCTAAAAACAGAAAACCTTCAGAATACGGGATCTTTCAAGCTCAGAGGGGCTTATTATAAGATCAGTTCCTTATCCGAAGAAGAAAAGAAACATGGTGTGATTGCTTGCTCGGCTGGGAATCATGCACAAGGTGTTGCGTTTGCGGCAACCAAAAACGGGATTCCTTCCGTGATCTGTCTTCCGGATGGGGCTCCTATTTCAAAGGTCGAAGCGACAAAAGGGTACGGAGCGCAAGTGGTTTTGGTTCCAGGTGTTTATGATGATGCCTATAACAAGGCTTTGGAACTTCAAAAAGAGAAAGGCTATACCTTTATCCATCCGTTTGATGATGAAGATGTTATTGCCGGACAGGGAACGATTGGTTTGGAAATCTTAAGCCAGCTCCCTCAGGCCGATGCCGTTGTTGTTCCTGTTGGCGGCGGCGGATTGATTTCCGGTATTGCTTTTGCCATCAAGAGTTTAAATCCGAAGATCAAGGTGTATGGCGTGCAGGCAGAAGGAGCTGCCAGCATGGTTGAATCTTTAAAGGAAGAAGAGATCGTTCAATTGGAAAGAGTCAATACGATCGCTGACGGGATCAAGGTAAAAGAGCCGGGAAACCATACATTTGATCTGTGTCAAAAATATGTCGATGATATCGTGACAGTATCGGATGATGAAGTGGCGGGAGCCATCCTTTCCTTGATTGAAAATCAGAAACTGATTACCGAAGGTGCAGGAGCTGTTTCCGTTGCTGCAGTGATGTTTAATAAACTTCCTGTCAAAGGGAAAAATGTCGTCTGTGTTTTATCTGGAGGGAACATCGATGTCACGATCCTTTCGAAAGTCATTGAACGCGGTTTATTAAAATCAGGCCGAAGCGATACATTGGTGATCCAGCTGGAAGATAAACCGGGACAACTTCAGGGGGTTTCAGCCATCATCGCAAAATATGGTGCCAATGTAACCAGTGTAAATTACGAAAAAGCCAGTGAAGGCAGCAACATCACAGACTGTGTATTGCGAATCAATCTGGAAACACGAAATTTCGAACATATTCTGGCGGTTCGACAAGGATTGGAACAAGCAGGATTTAAATTAATTTAGGAGATCAGATCATTATGGAAAAAATTTATACACCTCAAGCGCCGGCGGCCATCGGCCCTTATAGTCAAGCGGTTGTTTCAAATGGAATGGTTTATACATCGGGGCAAATCGCAATTGATCCCTCTTCAGGAGAACTTCAAGGATCGGATATTCAAACGCAAACGAAACAAGTCATGGAAAATCTCGGTCATGTTTTAGAAGCTTGTCAAAGTGATTTTTCCCATGTCATCAAAACGACATGTTTTATTGTGAATATGCAAGATTTTGCAGCCTTTAATGCGGTTTATGGCGAATATATTCAAGATAAACCGGCCCGAAGCTGCGTGGCGGTCAAAGAACTCCCTAAAGGGGCTTTGGTTGAGGTCGAAGTCATCGCCATGCAAAAATAGTTCATAAACCTAAGAACTTTTTGATTCTTAGGTTTTATTTTTGTTTAAGTTAGATCAAGAATTCTAAAAAGAGTTTGCGTGTGTTCAGATTGTCAAATCTTGTTCGATGCATATAATTAATAGAGTGAGAAGGGTGATTATGCGACTGAAGGAAGCAACGATAGGAATCGAATATGTGGTTTCCAGACTGGATCTGGGCGAGCATTTAAAGGATCGTCTTCAATCTTTGGGGATGATCGCAGGAACGCAAATAGAAGTGCTCCATAAAAAGCGGAATGGAACGATGGTGATCGATTTGCGCGGAACACGATTTGCTCTGGGAAGTCATATTACGAATAAAATAGAGGTGACGGCATGTCAAGAGAGATAACGGTTTGTTTTATTGGAAATCCTAATTGTGGAAAAACGACGTTGTTTAATGCTTATACCGGGGCGAATTTAAAAGTTGCCAATTGGCCGGGTGTGACTGTAGAGCGCATGGAAGGAGCCATTCAAGATCATGACATGAAGATCCATTTAGTCGATCTTCCCGGAACGTATTCTTTGACTTCTTATACGATGGAAGAACAAGTTTCCCGCCAATTTATCTTGAGTGATCAGGTGGATGTCATTATTGATGTAGTGGATGCTTCCAGCTTGGAAAGAAGTCTTTATTTGACTTTACAGCTTCTTGAACTGAATAAGCCGATGGTATTGGCATTAAATATGATGGATATCATTGAAAAACGAGGCATGGAGATCGACCTACACCGTTTGTCAGAACTGCTGGGAATCCCTGTGGTCCCTGTGACCGCCAGAAAAAAACAAGGGATCCATACTTTGATGCATGCGGCTTGCCATCAGGAAGAAGGCCAAAATTCGCAAGTCAATCATAGGCCGCAAGCCATTCAAGGCGAGGTCATTAAACGCTATGCCATGGAATATGATTATAAACTTGAGGCCAAGATCTCAAAGATTCAAAGTGAGCTGGTTCGTCAAGATCCGCATATTCTCAATCCTAGATGGGTTGCGATCAAATTGCTGGAAGATGATAAAGAGATCAAAGAAAAATATCCATTGGATCTAACTGCATTGATCGATGGTGACGAAGATACACGAATCATCAATCAGAAGTATGACTATATCCAGGCAATCATTCGTGAGGTTTTGCTGGGAAAAAAATCGAAAGATGAACTGACGGATAAGATCGATCGAGTGGTGACCCATCCTGTTTTTGGATTGATCTTTTTCTTGCTGGTCATGTTGTTGGTCTTTGGATTGACTTTTTTATTAGGCGACATGTTAAAAGGCTATGTGGAATTTTTTGTCGATTGGTTGATCCAGATTTGTACTTCCGGCATGGAGGCTTTCCGGGTTTCAGATTGGCTGATTGATCTGGTGACCAACGGAATTATCGGCGGTGTTGGCGGAATTTTAACTTTTTTACCGAATATCGCAATCTTATTTTTGGCTTTAGCGTTCTTGGAAGACAGCGGTTATATGGCACGAGTCGCTTATGTCATGAACGATATTATGGAACATTTAGGACTTTCCGGTCGTTCTTTTATTCCTATGGTGCTAGGGTTCGGATGTACCGTTCCTGCTCTGATGGCCAGTCGTGCTTTAGAATCTCCTAAAGATCGCCATCGCGTGATGTTGGTGACGCCATTCTTTTCCTGCAGTGCCAAATTACCGGTCTATATTTTGTTTAGCGGGTTGTTTTTTGGCGAATATGCTACTTTGGCGGCCTACAGTATGTATATAATAGGGATCCTGGTCGCTTTGATCGTTGCCTGGGTCTTGCATCTGAAAGATAAGAACAAAGAGGAGAATCCTTTGTTGATTGAACTGCCTTTGTACAAAATGCCAAGCGCTTACACGATCTTTATTTATGTTTGGGACAAAGTCAAAGATTTCTTGACCAAAGCCGGTACGACGATCTTTATCGCATCGATCATTGTTTGGGTTTTGATGCACGTCGGATTCAGCGGCTACACATCCGATATTTCAACGAGTTTTGCGGCTACGATCGGAAATGCGATCGTACCGGTCATGGCACCGATCGGACTTGGCTATTGGCAGATCTGTGTAGCTCTGTTGGCTGGTTTGAGTGCCAAAGAAGTTGTGGTATCCAGTACGGCTGTCTTATTTGGAATTTCCAATATCAACGGGATGGCGGGGATGCAGACGTTGCATACAGCATTATCGGCCATGGGATTCACGGCTTTGAACGCTTATTGTTTGTTGTTGTTCTGTTTGTTATATGTGCCATGTGTCGCTTCTTTAGGCACGATCCGCAAGGAAAGCGGCTCGATACGCTATATGCTGATTATCATGATCTTTCAGATTTTGGTGGCATGGGGGATTTGTTTCGTTGTCTATCAGATCGGAACCATGTTTTTATTCTAATGAGAAAGTGTTTCTTTTGACTTCTTATTTAAATCGTCCTATAATCAAGCTAACGATAGTGATAAGGATATGGATGAGGTAATCTTTGATAAGAGAGGAAAGTGGCTGGTGAAAACTTTCTGAGAAGTTCTTGATCTACTCCCTTTGAATCGCCCTTGAAAAAGTGTGCCGTAATCTTGCGTTAAAAGAATAATGAAGTGCACATACATCGTATGTGAACAAAGGTGGTACCGCGTGCGACAGACGTCCTTTGAGATGGCTGTCGCTTTTTATATGAAAGGAAAGATAAAGTATGGAATTGATCAATGTTTTAGAACACGAAGATTTAGTCAAGCTGAATCATTCATGTGCCCACATGATGGCACAAGCTGTTAAGCGTCTCTATCCACAGGCTAAATTTTGGGTAGGACCGGTTATCCAAGATGGTTTTTATTACGACATGGATCTTGGCGACGTCAAACTGAGCGATGAAGACTTGGAAAAGATCTCTAAGGAGATGAAGAAAATCGCAAAAGATGGAAAGCGTATCGTCCGTCGCGAAGTTTCTAAAAAAGAAGCGGAAGAAATGTTTAAAGACGATCTCTACAAAGAAGATTTGATCTCCAATTTGGAAGATGGAACGATCACAGTCTATTCTCAAGGAGAATTTACCGATCTTTGCCGCGGACCCCATGTAGAGAGTGTAAAGGAATGTAAAAACTTTAAGCTTTTAAAACATTCCGGTGCTTATTGGAAAGGGGATGCCAACAATAAACAGTTACAACGTGTTTATGGAATCTGCTTCCCTACAAAAGAAGAATTGGAAGCGCATCTGGAAGCTCTAGAAGAGGCAAAGAAACGCGACCATAAAAAACTCGGTAAAGAAATGGGATTGTTCATGGTTTCGGAATATGCTCCAGGTATGCCGATCTTTTTGCCGAACGGCATGATCTTGCGTAACATTCTGGAACAGTTCTGGTATCAGGAACATACCAAAGAAGGTTATCAGTTTATCAAGACACCAATCATCATGTCTCGGGAACTTTGGGAAACTTCAGGCCATTGGGATCATTATAAAGAAAATATGTATACGACGATGGTCGATGATCGCGAGTTTGCGATCAAACCAATGAACTGTCCAGGCGCTTTATTGGTATACAATAACGATCTTCATTCTTATAAGGATCTTCCGTTAAGAGTCGGAGAACTCGGACAAGTGCATCGTCATGAGGCAAGCGGGGCCTTGAATGGTTTGTTTAGAGTTCGTACTTTTACGCAAGATGATGCGCATATCTTCGTTATGCCAGAACAAATCGAAGATGAAGTGAAAAATGTTTTGATGTTGATCGACAGACTTTATGGAGTCTTTGGACTTTCGTATGATATCGAACTGTCGACACGTCCAGAATCAGGCTACATTGGAAGTTTAGAGATCTGGGAACAAAGTGAAAAAGCTCTAGCCAATGCCTGTCATCACGCAGGGAAAGATTTTAAGGTCAATCCTGGGGACGGAGCTTTCTATGGACCTAAACTAGATATTCATATCAAAGATAGTCTTGGACGAGTTTGGCAGTGTGGTACGATTCAATTGGATATGAACTTGCCGAGCCGATTTGAATGTACTTATGTCGATCACGAAGGAAAAAAACAAACTCCGATCATGCTGCATCGTGTAGTTTATGGCTCGATCGAACGCTTTATTGGTATTTTGATCGAACATTTTGCGGGTCATTTCCCATTGTGGCTGTCTCCTGAACAAATCGTAGTGATCCCTGTTCATCAAGAAAAGCATTTAGAATATGCCCAGAAAGTAACGGATGCCTTAAAATCAAAAGGTCTTCGGGTTGAACTAGATGCGCGTAATGAGAAATTAGGATATCGTGTTCGTGAAGCGCAGATGAAAAAAGTTCCTTATCAAATCGTTGTCGGAGATGGGGAACAAGAAAATGAAACCGTTACAATTCGCAAGAGTGGATCGAAAGAATCCAATACGGTCGCATTGTCAAAAGCCGTACAACGCTTTGTAGAGGAGGTCGAAAACAAATGCTTATTCAATCAGTAAAAAAGATTGGATCCTTCGTTTTAGCGGGGGCAATGGCTGTTGGCCTTTCTGCCTGTGCTTCTCAAGAAGAAACGGCTAAAGATGAACCGGTTTCCATTCTATGTCCTACAGGTGCTCCGGCCCTTAGTATTTTGGGGGCTTCAAACCTGGAAGATGTCTCAATCGAATATGTAGACGGAACGGATATCTTAACTTCGGAACTCGCAAAAGAAGATGGCGATTATGATATTATTCTGGCACCCACCAACCTGGGGGCCAAGGTCTATGCGCAGAGCGAATCTTATCAGCTGGATGCGGTCATGACCTGGGGTAATCTTTATCTTGTGGGGGAAGAAGGCGTTGATCTTTCAACGACAACGATTGCAGCCTTCGGACAAAATGCTGTGCCAGGCCTTGTATTCAATGCTGTGGAACCGGAAGGTTTGAATGTGACATGGTATAACTCGGTATCTGAAGCACAGCAAGCTTTATTGACAAGTCAAACGCAAGTTGCATTGTTGGCACAACCAGTGGCTCAAGCTACCATTGCCAAAGCAAAAGAAAACGGAAAGACTTTGACGATCTTACAAGATCTGCAGGCTTTATGGCAAGAAACGACAGACAGTGAAGATGCCGGTTATCCGCAAGCCTCACTTTTTGTAAAAAGTGGTGAAGAAGATAAGGTTCAGCGTGTTCTTGATGCGGTCGAAACTTATATCGCAGATGCGGATGAAGAAACTTTGACCAACTCTGTTGATTCGGTAGGGGCAGAGGTCTTGGGTGTCCCTAATACACAGATTGCCGTTAAGACTTGGGATGCACAAAATATTCGCTTTGAGGAAGCAAGCGATGTAGCAGACGAGATCCAAAGCTTCTTATCGATTTTCAATATAGAAATGCCGGAAGGTTTGATCCTCGAATAGCCTATGAACTCTTAGGGAAGACCCCTGAGAGTTTTTTTGTGAATCTGCGATTTTTTTAGCAAACCTATTGCACAAGTGCTAGAAGTGAGTATAATTATGTTTAGCACATAGATAAAGGGAGTGCTAAAAGGAGGAATCGAGCATGTTAAAACCTTTACATGACTATGTCTTACTAGAAAAAGAAAAAGTAGAAAAAACAACAAATTCTGGAATTATTTTGACCAGCGGTAAAGAAAAATCGAAATTGGCCACTGTTAAAGCCATCGGTTCTGGTGTAGAGAAACCAGAGTATAAAGTAGGAGATCGGGTATTGTATCGTGAATATGCCGGTACGAACATGAAAGTTGACGATGAAGAATTTATCGTAATCAAAGATGAAGACATCATCGCATCAGAAGAATAGGAGGAATGATCATGGCAAAAGAAGTACGTTTTTCAAAAGATGCCCGTGAGGCAATGTTAAAGGGTGTGAATACGTTAGCGAATGCGGTTCGTGTAACTTTAGGTCCTAAGGGTCGCAATGTCGTCTTGGAAAAAGAATATGGTTCACCGCTGATCACCAATGATGGAGTCAGCATTGCCAAAGAAATTGAATTGGAAGATACATTTGAAAACATGGGTGCAAAATTGGTTTATGAGGTAGCCAATAAAACCAACGATACAGCTGGGGATGGAACGACAACGGCAACGATCTTAGCGCAGAGTATGATCGAAAACGGATTGAAACAAGTGGATCGTGGAGCGAATCCCGTTTTGATGCGTGAAGGAATTGAAAAAGCCAGCAAAGCAATTGCTGCTTATATTTTAGAGCATGCCAAAAAAGTAGAGAGCAATCATGATATTCAAAATGTTGCGTCTATCTCTTCCGGAAGTGATGAAATTGGTAAATTGATTGCGGATGCGATGGACAAGGTAGGTCGCGATGGCGTGATCTCTACGGATGAATCCAATGGATTTGAAGATGAATTAGAGATCAGCGAAGGTATGCAATATGATAAGGGATATGTTTCACCATATATGGTCAGCGATCGTGAAAAGATGGAATGTACGATGGAAAATCCTTATGTCATGGTTACTGATCAAAAGATCACGACGATCCAGGAAATCTTGCCGGTATTGGAACAGATCGTTCAAAGCAACCGCGCTTTATTGATCATTGCCGATGATTATGAAAATGAAGTGACTTCGACATTGGCATTGAATAAATTGCGTGGTACCTTCAACGTTGTAGCTACAAAGGCTCCAGGATTTGGAGATAATCAAAAAGAGATGCTGCAGGATATTGCAATCTTAACGGGAGCTACATTCTATTCAAAAGATTTGCAGATGGAATTAAAAGAACTGCAGTTATCGGATCTGGGTACAGTTAAAAAATTA
>NZ_CALVBG010000039.1 GCF_944325745.1 uncultured Faecalicoccus sp.
ATTATTCGGCTCCCTCCCTTACCCATTTTTTTTTTTTTTTTTTATGCATTTCCAAAACGACCTGCTGGAAAGAACGGATCGTTGCCAATCCAAATCCCAAAAGCGGCGCAAACTGTACATAGTACATCGGCAGCTGCAAAGCAGGTGACAACTGATCCGATTGTATACTTTGGATCAGGAAAATATATGCGTGTACACTTAAATACAAAAAGAATACAAACAATATAATATTTAGGATCAGTTGTAAGTAAACATACGCTTTATTGGAAAATAAGTTGATAAACTGATCTATCTTGATGGAGATCCACTTCTTGATACAGTAACTGATGGAAATAAAGCACATATAGATAAATAAATATCGCGTGAGTTCTTCCGACCATGTCAATGAGTTATTCAATATGTATCGACAAAAGACTTGTACTCCCATCAAGCATGTGATACATACCAACAGAATAATCAGTAAGGTTTCTTCAAAATTATCATCTAACCATTTTAAGACTTTCATATGATCACTTTCCTTACTTATAGAATATCATTTTAAAAAAGCAACAGCCAAGAAATCATTGACTGTTGCTTAAAATCAATTAGTTGTTTGAACCAACCAAACGGGAATATCTTAAATTGACAAACAGTGCTAATAATACTCCAATTGCTGTAATGACAATATTCATCATCATAATCGAGCTTGAATCCATAGTTCCAGCCAAAGTCAAGATCGTGTAGTTTGATAAAGAAGACATGATCATAACGATACTTGTGATCGTCCCCTTGATCTTAGGGAACAAATCGTTACAAGTTGCGGTAACCAACTGTAAGATAACGGCTCCAGCCGAATATCCAACAAGAGCAGCTCCAATCAAACACAAACCTTCTGACGGGAACATCAACACGGCGATCAAAGTCACTAATGTAACTGCCGGATATACCAGCAAGAAACGTACACCTTTGATTTTGTTGACCAATACAGCCGTTACGACAATGGCCAATAAGCTTCCCGAAGAATAGTATGTCTGCATAATACTAGGATCCGCCATGCCAGCCAGATCTTTGGCAAATGTCTGTGCACAGTTCAACCATAACTGGAATGTTGCGGTACAAGTGAAACCGATAATGATCAATGCGATACTTTCAATCGTAAATTTAGAACTTTTGATATTTGCGATCAAACCTGGCTGTTTTTCACCATCTGTAGTTTTTTCTGACTTTGGAAGTGGTGCAAACAAAGTCAAGACACCCACAACAAGGATCGCAATACCCGTAACGATCAGGATCGTATTGTAGCTCATGTTGTTTGCGGCAATGAATCCCAACATAAATGGCAGCAACAACTGTGCAACAGAGATAAAGAATTTAGTTCCCATAGTAGCCAAAGAACTTCTAGGTTCTAAGATCTCAACACAAGCAGGAATGACACCTGTATCCAAGAACGAGTTAGCCGCTCCTCCAAAGATGGCAGCGATATAAGCTACTGTCATATTTGGTGAGAACGCAATTCCAAAGAAGAAGATCGCATAACAAATAATACCGATAATTGTAGAAGGTCTTCTTCCTAATTTATCCGATAAAGGTCCGGAGAATGGTAAAGTGATCAAACGACCCAATCCTAAAGAAGCACTTACCATCGTAACGGCTCCGATACCTGCAGCCAGATCTGAATAACCCCATTGTCCGGCAAGACTTTCTTTGATCACGGCCTGCCCCAAAACAGAGCATCCGATTCCGTGCACAAAATAGGTTAAGTACAACACAAATGCACTTGGTAAAAATTTCTTGTTCTTCATAATATCTCCCTTTTTTATTAAAATTGAATATCTAACACATCTTTAATGTGTTCTACAGGCATATCTTGACCAGTCCACATTTTAAATGCGGCTGCTCCCTGATATAACATCATTCCTTCTCCATTGATGGCCTTGGCGCATCCTACTTCTTTTGCGGTTTCCAGTAACTTAGTGGTTCTAGGAGAATATACAGTATCAGCTACGATCAAATCTTTACGAAGATAGGATGCGTCTGGAATGACCATCTGCCCTTCTAAAGGCTTCATACCTACACCTGTTGCATTAATGAAAATATAAGATTCTTCAATTTCGCGACGCAAAGCTTCATGATCTGCCAAATCATATAAAGTTGCTTTGCAGCTTGTTTTTTCATTGATATTTTTTACATTCTGTTCAGCACGTGCCCAGAATTCATCTTTACGGTTGAAGATCGAGATTTCTTTTACACCATCTAAAGCCGCCTGGATCTCAATGGCCGTAGCCGCTCCTCCGGCACCGGCAATTGTCATCTTTTTACCGATCACATCCACACCGCTTTCTTTTAAAGCAGTCATGAATCCGATACCATCTGTGATATGACCCGTTAAAACCCCATTGTCATTGACAACCGTATTAACGGCACCACAAAGTTCAGCAGCCGGAGACAAGTGATCCAAATATTGACCGATCACTGTTTTGTTTGGCATAGATACATTCCATCCGCGAACCTTCATGGCACGGAATCCCTTTACAGTGTCTTCCAATGTTGAATTATCTACTTCAAATGCAAGATATGCATAATCCAGCCCTAATTTTTTGAATGCTTCATTGTGCATTGTCGGACTTTTAGAATGACGAATTGGATAAGCGATCAATCCGATCAATTCAGTATGTCCAGTGATTCTTTCTGTAATTTTACCCATTTTAGTTTTCCTCCTATAAAAGTTCGCGTTTCTTCAATACGCTCAAAATATTTCGCCCTTCGGCCACACCATCAATGATTCGACGAGCTCGCACACTGTCTCCAATATTGATAATGTCTACATTACGATCTTGATAATATTCGCATAGACTCGAATAGATCGGAGAATAGTTGCGCATTCCTAAACAAACAAATCCAAGATCGAAATCAATATTTTGAAGTTCATCGTTCACCTTCACGACAAAATGATCTTCACATACTTCCTGTAAGGCCGTATTGACCATAACGTTGACATGATGTTTCTCGATCATTTCACTGACTTGAGATTTCGTAACCGGATCAAGATCTTTACCAACTTGCGGCTGCATCTCAATGATCGTTGTCTTAGCTCCGCGATTCGCAAAGAATTCAACAACATCCAAACCAACGGCTCCTCCACCGACTACAGCAATATGCATGTTCGAACAATCTTCTGGATACTTTTCAATCGAATCCATCATCTTCAAGATTGAACTTACTTTGTTATTGTCTTTATCCAGGTTTTCATGAAGTCCTTTGATTGGTGGAAGCAAAGGCGTGGATCCGGTCGCATTGACAATAATATCCGGTTTTAAATTGTCAATAAAATCAAGACTGGCTTCCATCGATGTGAATGTAATCAGATTTCTTAATTTCTTGGCGCGGTTGATCAAATATTCTGGGAAATATGCAACACGGTATTTCTCCGGAATGCGTGAGATCTTGCTTGCCAATCCCCCTAAGTGATCTTCTTTTTCAATCAAGAATGTAGTACATCCCACTTCCGCTGCAGTACAAGCGGCTTCAAGACCCGCTGTTCCGCCGCCAATCACAACAACGTTGCATGGAGACTTGATCTTTTCTTTATAATAATCGGCTCCGGAATTCACAGCCGGATTGACTGTACAACGAATCGGGCGATTTAAACCAATACGATGTCCGGCACATCCGATATTACAAGAGATACATTTTCTGATTTCATCTTCTTTGCCATATTTAACTTTATTTGGCCAAGCTGGATCCGCAATCATCTGACGGCCCATTCCAATGAAATCGGCATCTCCTCTTTCCAAGATATCTTCGGCTACTTTTGGATCACGAATATTTCCAGTTGTCATCACCGGCTTGTTGAATTTTTCTTTCACAGCTTTTGCCATGTAAGAACGCCAGCCATCTGGTAAATAGTTCGCATCGATCTGATAATGGATCGAATCGGATAAAGCTGCCGACACATCGATCATATCTGCTTCTTGTTGGAAATATTCAAGAAGTTCCAAAGTATCCTCTAAAGTATTTCCCCCTTCCAGCAACTCATCCGCACTGATTCGTAAAATGATTGGATAACGTGGACCCACAGCCTGGCGAACTTTTTCCATGACCAATTTCGCAAAACGAGCACGGTTTTCCGGACATCCGCCGTATTCATCCGTACGATCGTTTGTCAAAGGACTCAAGAACTGACTGATCAAATAAGAGTGACCGGCATGGATCTCGATCATATCGAATCCGATGATCTGTGCTCTTTTTGCGGCAGCTGCATAGTCATCCGCAATTGACTCAATTTCTTCTACACTTAATTTTCTAGGAGCAGCACCGCCTTTTTTATTCGGCAGGTTGCTGGCGCTCACCGGCTGCATACCGATACGGCTTTCCACAGCACTTGCTCCCGCATGATTTAATTGGATCGCAATTTTTGTTCCATACTTATGAACATTCTCACAAAGTTTAAAGAAGCGAGGAATAAAATTATCATGATCAATTCGAATTTGTGTTGTTCCATTGCTTCCTTCCGGAAATTTAACACAAGCATTTTCTACGATGATCAATCCGGCTCCGCCTTGTGCACGCTGCTCATAATAATTGATATGTAGGAAACTCATACCACCATCTGTTTCACCAAAGTTAGTACCCATCGGCGTCATCACGATTCGATTATTCATCACGACGTCTTTGATCTGAATAGGACTAAATAGTGAAGTATACTTCTGCATATATTCTCCTCCATTTCGCAGTTATATTATATGAAAGCGATATCATGCAAACAATTAATAAAACTATCGTTTTTTATAGATATTATCTATAGATTTATTTATAATATATATATGAATTATAATTACTTAAAATACTTTAAAGTTCTCGCAGAAACCGAACATTATACCCATGCTTCCGAAAAGCTGAACATCAGTCAACCTTCCCTGTCGCATGCCATGAGTGAATTAGAAAATGAATTGGGTGTGATTCTATTTGAAAAACAAGGCCGAAACATTCGTTTAACGAAATATGGGAAATTCTATTATGAATATATCGAAAAAGGATTGACCGAGATCCAGCATGGAAACAGTTTTGTTCGTTCTTTGGCCAGTATCGATTCCGGAACGATCGATCTGGGATTTATTTATACGTTAGGAGCTTATTATATTCCCAATGTGATCAAAAAATTCTTAAAAAATAATCCCGGTGTTCACTTTACTCTGTTTCAAAACACATCGGCCACCGTAATCAAAAATCTAAGAGATCAAGTTTTTGATGTTGGTTTTTGTTCGAAAGTAGAAAACACAAATGACATCAACTACATTCCGGTCGTCAAAGAAGAAATCGTACTGGTGGTCTCAAAAAAACACCCTTTGGCTCGTTTTGACTCTATTGACCTTACAAAAATCAAACCAAGCGAAAAATGGATCATGTATTCAAAACGATCGGGTCTGCGTCCGTATCTCGATGAAGTATTTAAATCAATCAAGATTACCCCCAATATTCAATGTGAAATCGTGGAGGATACGGCTGCTTTGGGTTTGGTTGCCATCAACTACGGCATTGCGCTCGTTCCGGATATCAACATCATCCATCTCTACGACCTAAAAACCATTAAGATTGAAAATAAACTCGAAGACAGAAATATCTATATGGCTACTTTAAAAAACCGCTATATGACTCCTTCGGTCAATAAGTTTATCAATTTCATGATCCATAATACTTTCAACAATCAAGAGTTTGAAAATGAATAAGAAAACATTTGATTTTGGATGAAAGAATTGATATTATTTTTACATGAAAGTATTTTCTTCTAACTACTTTTACTTTTTTAACTCATAGCCCTGCACAAACATTCATATTGATTCAGGGCTTTTCGAAGTGTTAACTCCATATAGTTAACACTTTTTATTTTATGAAGGAGACGGTTATGAAAAGAGGATTAATTGGAAAAGATCTACGAGGAAACTTCACACAGAGAGTTTCGAACGCATTTGGTTTGTTTGATTATGAAATGGTGGAAATGAATGAGGAGCAAGTCATCCAATTTGTAAAAGAAAAGAATTTCGAAGGCATCAACATCACCTTCCCGTATAAAAAAATGATCTATGATTATGTGGACATTCCCAGTGCCAACGCTCAAAAAATTCACGCAATTGATACGATCGTTGTCAAAGATGGTAAAACTTACGGTTATAACACAGACTATGATTCATTTTATTATTTGATTCATCGACACAACATCGATTTTAAAGATAAAAAGGTCCTGATTTTAGGAAATGGCGGCTCCAGTGCCGCTGTACAAGTGATTGCCAAAGAAATGCAGGCGTCGGAAATCCATGTGGTGGACATCAATGAAAGTGATGGCAGCATATCTTATATTGAATGTTTCGCCAAACATTTAAACTCAGATATTGTGATCAATACTTCTCCTGTCGGAATGTCGCCAGATATTTCAAACGCCCCGATTGCGATGTCTTTGTTTTCAAATTGCGAAACCGTGATCGACCTGATCTACAACCCTATCCTGACCACATTGGGATTCAATGCCCAGGAACTCGGAATCAAACGTGTGATTGGAATTGAAATGGAAGTGGCCCAAACTAAATACGCGGTCGAATTGATCACAGGCAAGAAAATTTCGGATGACGACATCGATACTGTGATCCATGATCTTTTGATTGAAAAATGTAATATCGTTTTGATCGGCATGCCGAGTGCCGGAAAAACATCCATTGGACAGCTTCTATCAAAACGCCTGAATAAACCATTCATTGATTTAGATGATGTGGTCGTGGAAAAGGCACAGATGTCCATTCCCGAGATCTTCGCACAAAGTGGTGAAGCCGGTTTTCGAAAACTTGAATCTATGGTCGCTTTAGAACTTTCTACCTTAAATAATGTGATCATCGCCACCGGCGGAGGAACCATCAAGAATAAAGCCAACATGGATGCTCTGCGTTTAAATGGAATCGTTTTCTTCATCGACCGTGATCTTGATAAACTGATCTCCAGCGACCCCAATCGCCCGTTATCCTCCAGCAAAGAAGCATTGCGCACGATGCATAAAGAGAGATATCCCCTCTATCAGAAATACTCCAATGTCGTTGTGTTAAACAATGAAGAAATGGATAAAACTGTAGAAGAAATTATTAAAGGATTCCATAAAACCGCTGAACAAGCTGTCAAGAAAGATTGGAGAAATCAAAATGATCATCACACTGAAAAAAGAAGCTAAACCAGAACAAATTGAAAAGCTGATCCATCGTTTTGAGAACATGGATTTAAAGGTCACCGTGATCTATGGTGAAAACTATAATGTATTTGGATTGGTCGGAGATACATCAAAAGTCGATGAAAAAAATATTATGGCCAATCCCATTGTGGCGAATGTACAGCGCGTTGACGAACCTTATAAACTGGTCAATCGAAAATTCCATCCTGAGGATACGATCGTCGATGTAAACGGAATCAAGATCGGCGGAAAAAAGCTGACAATGATTGCAGGCCCCTGCAGTGTGGAGGGACAAGAGCAGATTCTAAGAATTGCGAAAGAAGTCAAAGAATGTGGTGCAGATATGTTGCGAGGCGGGGCCTATAAACCGAGAACAAGTCCCTACGCCTTTCAAGGTTTAGGTACACAAGGCATCATGGATCTCTGCCAAGCTCGAGAAGAAACAGGATTGCCGATTGTCAGTGAATTGATGGCTATCGAGCATTTAGAGGAATTTGTTGAAAACGTTGATATCATCCAAATCGGTGCCCGCAACATGCAGAATTTCGATCTTTTAAAAGCCGTGGGAAAAACTAAAAAACCCATCCTCTTAAAACGCGGTTTAGCCAATACGATCAACGAATGGATCATGGCAGCCGAATATATTATGTCCGAAGGAAATCCCAACGTAATCTTCTGTGAAAGAGGGATTCGAACTTTTGAAACCATGACGCGAAACACGCTGGATCTGGCGGTCATTCCTATCATAAAGTCAAAAACACATTTACCGATCATTATCGACCCCAGTCATGCGGCCGGAAATTGGAAACTTATTGAATCTTTATCTTTGGCGTCCATCGCAGCAGGAGCCGATGGTTTGATCATCGAAGTCCATGATAATCCTGAATGTGCATGGAGTGACGGCGATCAAAGTTTAAAGCCTGACAAATATGCCAGCTTGGTTCAAAAAGGAAAGAAGATCGCCCAGGTCATTGGAAGAGAATTGTAAAAAAACAGTATCACATCAGATACTGTTTTTCATTGCTTGTTTCAATTAAGTCGATCCTTCTTTTATAATCCGGCATCACTTCATTGAGTCGATCATAAAAGCTTTTTGAATGATTCGGTTCGATCATATGGATGAATTCATGGCAGATCACATATTCAATAAATTCAACAGGATAATGGATCAATTCTGTATTTAAAGTGATCGTTCCTTTTTCTGGATGACACACACCCCAACTCGAAGACATCCGCCGGATCTGGATCTTCGGTTTTGTTTCTAAGATATGTTGAACACGAAGAAAGATCATATCCGAGATATCCGATAAAACATCTTTTGCCGTTTGTTTTAAAAATTCAAGATAGATCTTCTCCATCGATGCCGCATCTTGTGCTTGAATGATCAATTCATGTTCGCAAGTAGAAACATGATTCGAGGACCCTGTTACTTTGCGAATTTGAAAACTGCGGCCGAAAAGTCGAACCGATGAACTCTTCTGTGGAAAATACAATTCATCAACATGATCTTGGATGAATTTTTCAATGGATTCTTTAGTACAAAAAGGATTCGCATGAACGACCAATTCTCCCTGAGGAGTGACCCGCATACGAATTCCCTTTTGTTTTGTTATCTTAACAGAATATTCCGGAATGGAACTCTTTCTAGTCGAATGAAGTTTCTTTGACATAAATGAGCCTCCTAAAAACCATCTCAATATGTCCCCTTAATGCTCGATAATAATATCATAACTCCATGAAAAAGTGTACATGAAATCCAAAAAGAACAAAAATTCTAAAGTTTTATAGAAATATCTAAAATATGATAGTATGGTAACGGTGATAGAGATGAATAACCCTTATCCATTTTCCAACGACAATAAACGATATCAAACGATGAATTATTATTTTCGTACAAAATATGGAAAAAAAGTCGCTAAAGTTCCTTTGAATGCCGGTTTTACCTGCCCAAACCGAGATGGCACAAAAGGAACTCGCGGCTGTACTTTCTGTTCTGAAAAAGGCAGCGGCGACAGTATCTTAAAATTTGATCAAGATCTGCAAACCCAGTATGAACAAGGCTTGGCTAGAATGAGAAAAAAATGGCCCGACTGTTTAGGGTTTGCCTATTTTCAATCCTATACCAATACCTATGCTGACCTGGAAACAATTAAAAAGATCTATGATCCGTTTTATGCCCGAGAAGATGTCTTGGGCGTCTGCATCGCGACAAGAGCAGATTGTCTGGAAGATGAAGTCTTACAGTATTTTTCAGATAAAGCCAAAGAAAAAGAAACATGGATCGAAATCGGACTGCAAAGCATCCATAAAAAAACGATACAAAACTTAAATCGATGTCATTCCACAGAAGAAATATGGGATGCCCTGAATCGAATCCAAAACACTGAGATCAAGAGCTGTGTACACATCATTAATTCTTTGCCCTATGAAACAAAACAAGAGATGATCGATACTGTCAAAGAACTTTCCAAGCATCCCTTTGATGCGATCAAGATCCATATGCTTCATCTGATACAAAATACCACGATGGCAAAAGAATACAAAGAATCTCCTTTCCCTATACTCTCACTGGAAGAATATATCGACGTCGTAGTGCAGCAACTCGAATATTTGCCCTATGACTGCATTATTGAACGATTGACTGGAGACGGGATGGCCGATGATTTGATTGCCCCAAAATGGACGATCAAAAAAACGATCGTTACTAATGAAATCGATAAAAAAATGGCCCGAGAAAATACGTGGCAAGGAAAAAAGAGTCGGATATCTTAGTGATCCGACTCTTCTAATTTAACGCAGTAATAATTTTTCTTCCCTCGTTTCAAGATCATAAAATCTTTGACGCAGCAGTTTTCGATGCAGATCTTCGCTAAAGGATCCGTAACCTTTGTTCCGTTGATCGCAATGGAATTCCCCTTGATCCATTCTCTTGCCTCGCGTTTACTGGAAGCAATATGGGTTTGAACCAATACATCTTCCAGCAGCAAGCCGCAAGGACAATTGATTTGATCCATCTGGGCAACTGCTTCTAACTTCTGTTCTTCATTCAGTTCTGAAAAGGATCCTCTAAATAAAGCGTTCGTGATCTTTAATGCCGAATCCAATCCTTCTTCTCCATGAAGATCTTTTACGACATTGGCTGCCAACGCTTTTTGTGCCTCGCGTTTATGTGGCTCTTCTTTCAAGGAAACTTCTAACGCATTGATTTCATCCACAGATAAGAACGTCAACTTTTTCAAATATTCAATCACTTTTGTATCTTCAGTATTGAACAAGAACTGATAGAGCTCGTATGGACTTGTTTTCTTAGGATCCAGCCAAACCGTTCCCGTTTCGCTCTTTCCAAACTTTGTTCCATCCGCTTTTGTGATCAAAGGCATGGTCAAACCATAACATTTTACATCCGCTCCGCACTTTTTACGAATCAGTTCCAATCCAGAAGTAATATTTCCCCACTGATCCTGTCCGCCAATCTGCATCGTACAATTACGAGTTTTATACAATGTATAGAAATCGAGAGATTGTAAGATCATATAAGAAAATTCCGTATAACTGATCCCAGAATCCAAACGTTTTTTGACTGTTTCCTTATTGATCATATAGTTTACATTGAAAAGTTTTCCATAATCTCGTAAGAAATCAATGATCGTAATGTCTTTGGTCCAATCCAGGTTGTTGACCATGTCAAATCCCCAGAGTTTAGAGATCTGTTCATGCAGAGCATCATAGTTTTTCTGCAGAACTTCCGGCGTAAGCATATTTCTTTCTCCAGTGGCCTTAGGGTCCCCAATAAATCCTGTCGCCCCGCCAACCAGCATGATTGGATGATGCCCATGCATCTGAAGACGTTTAGCCATCAACAACGAACTGTAATGTCCGATATGTAAAGAATCCGCCGTTGGATCGGTTCCAATATAAAATGTCAGCTGTTCATTGTTGATCGCATCTTCTACTTCCGGGCTTGTGACATTATCGATCAGTCCTCGCCATTTTAATTCATCAAATAATTTCATTGCATATCCTCCATAAAAAAAACGCCCCAATATAAGGACGTTTGCACGCGGTACCACCTTACTTCATACAAAAAGTATGCACTCTAGTCTTTAACGCAGACTTACGTCAAAAGAAGCTCCAAGGTGTATTCCACAGATTTTCCTGCAGCTTTTCACCACCCAGCTGCTCTCTATAAAGAAAGATTCTGTGTACTCTTTCTCTTCCTCGCTGTATCTAAAATTATACAGATATGTTCTTAAAAAGCAAGCTGGGTCTACGAAATTTCTATACTGAAAAAATCAGAAATGTAACTTTTTAGAAGAGATATCATTCATTTATCAAAAGATATGCTATTCTTTAAAATCAATGGTTTTTAAAACTTAGAATGAAGATAGAGGTATAATATCTATAAATTGGAA
>NZ_CALVBG010000040.1 GCF_944325745.1 uncultured Faecalicoccus sp.
GTATTTTCAGCCCATTCTTCACGATGTGCTTCAAAATACTGGAATGGTTTACCATCCAATTCAACCAAAGCCTTTTTGATGACTGGCTTATCTTCTCCATGCCGTCTTTCGATATTCATCATCTTTGTGATCGGCATACCTCCGGCAACCCATTCATTAGCTGGTTTTGACAAGTTGGAAATCTTAGATAAGTATCCCGTGTAACCATACTGAATTAACATAAAGGCATTGTATCCTAATGAATAACAATAATCCGCATCAAAGTTAGATGGGAATGCACAACGTCCTTCATAACCAAAGAAGTGATGTAATGCATTGAATTTTCCTTTATAAGTACCAGCTTCTTTTCTTTCTGCCAATTTATCCGCTACTAAAGCCGAGAATAATTTTTCCGATTCGATCAAAGATACTTGAACGTTTCCATGCGGATCACGTTCTAAGAACAGCTGCTGCTGAATGCCCTGTGGCAAGATTGCGAAGACATCCATCGATTCTTTCGTCAAACCTTTTTCAATGAACGCATATTTTTCTTCCCAAGATTCAAGAGCATTGAATTCTTCTGCTTTGCTTCCGGCAAGAAGTTCATTGATTTCTGCGATCAATGTTGAGAATTCAGGAACAAATTCTACAACGCCTTCCGGAATGATAGCTACCCCAAAGTTCATTCCCTTGGCAGCACGTTTTTCTACCGAGTCCGCAATGTAATCAGCGATTTGCGATAAAGACATTTTCTTCGCTGCTACTTCTTCCGATACCAGACAGATGTTTGGCTGCGTTTCCAAAGCACATTCCAAAGCAACATGAGAAGCAGAACGCCCCATCACTTTGATGAAGTGCCAGTATTTCTTGGCCGAATTGGCATCACGTTCGATATTTCCGATCAACTCACTATAAGTTTTTGTAGCGGTATCAAATCCAAAAGAACATTCGATGTCTTCGTTTTTCAAGTCCCCATCGATTGTTTTTGGACAACCGATCACCTGAACACCTGTATCGTGAGCCGCAAAGTATTCTGCCAAAACAGCCGCATTGGTATTGGAATCATCTCCTCCAATGATCACGATTGCGGTGATTCCATGTTTCTTGCAGACTTCAGCTGCTACTTTGAACTGTTCTTCGGTTTCCAATTTTGTTCTTCCCGATCCGATGATGTCAAAACCGCCAGTATTGCGATATTCATCGATATAAGCATCATCAAAGATCAAGTAATCGTCATCGATCAGGCCGCTTGGACCATTTTTGAATCCGTACAATTCATTATCGGGATTGGTAGCCTTCAAGGCATCATACAAACCACAAACGACATTGTGTCCCCCTGGGGCCTGTCCACCTGAAAGGATAACGCCGACAACTTGTTTTTTTGGCGTAGAAGTGTTTTCTCCCTTTTGGAAAGTGATTTCTTTTTTTCCATAAGTGTTGGGGAACAAAGCCTGGATCTTTTCCTGATCGGCCACACTCTGTGTTGGTTCGCCTTCTTTTACACAGATCTCCGCGATTCCATGGCGAAGCATGCCAGGAAGTTTAGGAGAGTACTCATATCTTGCTTTTTGTAATGGTGAAATTTTCATAGCTGATCTCCTTTTTTTACCGAATAAATTATAAAATAGTCCCTTTGAAAAGTAAACATCAAACCCGGGCAGAACCCGCTATTCCTCTTCCAGGAGCATCATTTTTTCTTCCCATTCCGATGTATAATGGGCAATCTCATTATGCTTGTCATCGATCTGGGCATCCAATTCTTCCATTTTTTGATAATCTTGATAATATTCCGGTTCAAACCGCAATTCGCGCAATGCTTCAAGATCCGTTTGCGCTTCTTCTAAAAGCTGTTCTAAGCGGTCAATGCGATTTTTGAGTGCTTTGCGGTCTTTGAAAACTTGCGAAGAAGGATTCGTTTTATTTCCTTCAGACACACTCTGCATCAAAGTTCCCTGGGCTTTTTTCTCAATATATTCCGAATATGTACAATCATATACTTTCGATTCCGGTCCCATCTCCAGGATGCGATTGGCCATTTTTGACAAAAACATACGATCGTGCGAAACAAACAAAATTGTTCCATCGTATTTTTCCAGTGCTTTTTCTAAAGCTTCTTTGGTTGGAATATCCAAATGATTGGTCGGTTCATCCAGCAGCAGCAAGTTATCCTGCTCCAACATGAGTTCGGCCAAGGCAAGACGTACTTTCTCGCCCCCGGAAAGATCGTTGACTTCCTTGAAGACCTCATCCTGGGTAAACAAAAAGCTTGCCAGCGTATTCCGGATCTGCGTCTGGGTCAGTTCGGATGAGACTTGCCATAACGTATCCAGGACGGTCAAGGATGAATGCCGATGTGCACTGTCCTGGTCGAAATATCCGATATCGATCTGATGCCCGTAGTGAAAGTGTCCATGCAGAGCGGGAACCTTTTTTACTAACGTCTTGATCAAAGTACTTTTACCGATGCCGTTGGGGCCGACGATTCCCATGCGCTGGCCTTTGATCAAAGAAAAACTGACCTTTGACAAGACATGATCATAGCCAATTTGCAGATCTTCTACTTCCAGAACTTGTTTGCCCCCTTTGCGTGCACATTGAAAGGAAGCATGCATCTGGCTGGTATCGGCCTTGAGATCCTGGATACGATCCATTCGCTCCAAATATTTGATCTTGCTTTGGGCAAAGGCGGCTTTATTTTTCTTATAACGGAATTTTTCGATCAGTGCTTCGATTCGTTGGATCTCTTGCTGTTGACGCACATAGGCTTCATGATTTTTCTGGATAAATTCTTCTTTTGCCTTGATATAATGCGTATAATTTCCGACATAACGAGTCGTGATTCCATATTCGATCTCGATGATCTCATCGGCCACATGATCCAAAAACATACGGTCATGGCTGACCAGGACCACGGCGCTGGGATAATGGCGCACATAATTTTCCAGCCACTCCACACTTTCGATATCCAAGTGGTTGGTCGGTTCATCCAATAATAGAACATCGGGTTTGGATAACAATAATTTGACCAAGGCAATTCGTGTTCTTTGCCCCGAACTAAAAGATTGAAGATCTTTGTGCAGATCTTCTTCGGTAAAGCCAAAATGGAAAAAGACATTGCGCATTTCCACTTCATATTGATAGCCGTTCAACGCTTCAAACTGACTTTGCAAGCTTGCGTATTTTTCCAGTTGTTTTTCACTGGAGTCACTTTCTAAGACTTTAGCCTGCTGATGCAACTGCTGCTCGATCTGGCGGACCTTTTCAAAAGCACTCTGCAGTTCTTCGAACACGGTGTGATCGGTTTGCGAAAACGTGATCTGTGCTAAATAGCCCACTTGGACCCCATTGGCCCAGATCACCGATCCTTGATCCGGTGTCTCTTCCTTACAAAGTATCTTTAAAAGCGTCGTCTTTCCACAGCCGTTTTTCCCGACAAGGGCGATCTTTTCTTTTTCTCTGATCGTCAAAGATGCTTTTTCCAAGACATCCTGCGTCCCATAACTCTTTTTGATATTACTGACTTGAAGTTTCACTTTCTTCACCTTGTATTCCGTAATAGGAACAGATCGCATTGACGATGCAATCTGCTATCTCTTCTTCATGATCTTGAAAATATTGTACACTCTCTTGATGGGTCCCATTGGCTAAGAAGAAAACAACACTTTCCATTCCAAAACTCTTCTTATAAGAATCATTAGCCTGGGCATAAGATAGAGTCCCGGCAAACGTCTGTTTTCCTCCCGTTTCCCGCAAAGCCGGATAGGCATCGTAAACAATATCTTCTTTCTGATCTTCTGTTGTCCCGGCATCATTTGTAATTCCGGAAGCCAGTGAATCCATAGAAGACACGGCAGCCATTTCTACCCCTGCATTCGTGAGTTCATAAGCGATTTCATTGGCAAACAGCCCTGTCGTATATCGCGAAGTCAATAAATAGGGCCTGGTCAAAGTATCGTCTTCATACGCTTCAAGGCTGATGAATGCCTTCGCCTGGGCCTGATAGCCGATTCCCACGCGCGAAGACGCCCCATAATAACTCACTCCTTTATCATCTTCTCGAGATAAAAGAACGCGCAATCCTTTTTCTTCCAGCTTGGTCTTCAATAAGTTCGCAAATTCCAATGTCAGTTGCGGCTCGTTGATCCAGTCATTGACGATACCCGTATCCGTTGTCATAGAGACTTCATTATAGATCTGTCCGCCTGGATCTAAAACGATATCGGCCACTTTCACTTGCGGGATGTTTTCCATGACATCCAAAAAAGCGTAATTCTTATCCATTTCGATTCCATAATCTTCTAAATACGTTGAATCAGCGACTAAACGGATATTCTTTACGTGCTTCTGGTTGCGAATCGTGCTCAAAGTCTCGCTTTCAACCGGCTTTTTGAAGCACAATCTTTTCTTATCGTAATGGTCAAAAATATAAACTTCATACAATCCCGGATCCAATTGATTCAACCGAATACCGGAGTCCGCATTCTCTCCCAGTCCAAAACTGATCTCTTCCTGGGTTTCTACATTTTTCAACAAAAGCAATTGTCCAAACAAAGAAGAGTGTTCCTTCGCACTATATTTTGATGGGTAAAAAGACAAGGTTTGACCATAGATCCCATAATCTTGCACCGTGTAACTTTCCTTGAATTCCGTCTGGATCTGTTCTTTCACAACCTGATCATCTAAAGATTCCAGAGCGGTCATACGAAAACGATCAATTTCCGTTGTTCGATTGACATACAAAAACAATGCCCCGCTGAGCAGCGCCAAACAGACAACCACAGCGATCAAGATGCGCGGATGTTTTAGTTTTCGATTCAATTTCCTCTTTGCCATGAGTTAAGTATACATGAAAAATCTAGAATTTGATAAAAGAAAAGTCACATTCGCATGTGACTTAAAAGATTAGATTTCGAGGTGTACGAGGATACGGCTGAACATCGCGAATATTTTGGATACCACTCAAATACATCAACATGCGGTCGAATCCCAGACCAAATCCGCTGTGCTTGCATCCGCCAAAGCGACGCAGATCCAAGTACCACTGTAAGGTTTCTTGAGAAATTCCCATCTCCTGGATCTTGGCTTCCAAAACATCATAGCGTTCTTCACGCTGCGATCCTCCCACCAGTTCGCCTACATAAGGAACTAACAAATCGCAGGCCGCTACGGTTTTTTGATCTTCGTTGACACGCATATAGAACGCTTTGATCTCTTTTGGATAGTCGATCAAGAAAACCGGTCCCTTGACCACTTTCTCACAAATATAACGCTCATGTTCGCTTTGCAGATCCATTCCCCAGTAGATTTCCTGGTTTTCAAACTGATCTTTGGCTTTTTCCAAGTGTTCGATCGCTTCGGTATAGGTCATGCGTTTAAAGCTGGATTCAGCCACCGCTTTGATACGGCGAATACAGTCTTTATCGATCATCTTTTCAAAGAAGGCCATTTCTTCCGGCGCATGTTCCAGACAATAGGTGATGCAGTATTTGATCATCTCTTCGATGCAGTCCATGTTGTCGCTCAGATCCGCAAACGCTAATTCCGGTTCGATCATCCAGAATTCACTGGCATGCCGTGTCGTATTAGAATTTTCGGCACGGAATGTCGGCCCAAATGTATACACGTTTCGGTAAGTCAAGGCAAACGGTTCTACATGCAGCTGCCCAGAAACTGTTAACTGTGCATGTTTTCCGAAGAAATCCTCCTCATAATGATCATCCTGACGCGTTGTCACAGTAAAACATTCTCCGGCTCCTTCGGCATCATTTCCTGTGATGATCGGTGTATGGACATACACAAATCCGCGTTCCTGGAAAAAAGTATGAATGGCCATCGAAAGGACACTGCGCAAACGGAAGATCGCATAATATGTATTCGCTCTTGGACGAATATGCGGAATCTCACGCATATATTCAAAACTATGACGCTTTTTTTGAAGCGGATAGGTATGATCGCTCATTCCCAGGACATGAATGGTTTTGGCCTGGATCTCAAAAGGCTGTTTTGAATCCGGCGTACAAACCAAAACACCCTGAACCTCAATGGCAGATCCCAAAGTAATCTTAGAAACTGTCTCATAATCTTGTGTCGAATCCTGATAATAGACAACTTGCACATTGCCAAAACAAGAACCGTCATTCAGTTCAATAAACCCTAAGGCTTTAGAATTTCGATTGGTTCGCACCCAACCTTGTAATTCAATGGTCTGCCCATCTAATGAGGCATATTCAGCTTTGCATTTCTTGACTAACATTTTATCCTCCTCTTAATAAAAAAACGTCCCTATCTCTAGGAACGATCAATCACCGCGGTACCATCCTTTTTCTTTTCAGCACTCTTTCGCGTAACGCACGACTGCGGGACTGTCTACTTAGTTTCTCCAGTCCGGCTCCCCAGCTGTTGGCCTGAAATAAAGGTATCATCCTCTTTCACCACCGAGGACTCTCTTGGCATACCGTTTATTCGGTCTTCTGTTTCTTTGCCTTTGATTCCATGGAGTTGGTCAAAAAGACCAATTCTTGAATCGATGATACCACATCGACAACTTTGACCGCAACCCCTTTGGGTGCTAAAAAGTGCTCGTGGGTAAAATCGACGATCCCTGTGATTCCGCACGCTACCAGGCGATCCACAGTCTTTTGCACTTGATGTGATATCGTCAAGATCGCAATATGGCAGCCTTCCGGGATCTTTTCTTCCAATTCCGTCATCGGATAAACTTGGATCCCAAAATGAACTCCTGCTTTGGCTTCATCCATATCAAAAGCACAGGCAATCTCACCGACGACATGATCCCATTTATTATAATTCATCAAAGCGCGGCCTAAGTTTCCGGCTCCGACCAAAATGATCTTTTCATCAAAGTCGACCCCTAATTCCGCATTGAAGATCTCAATCAATTTATCGACATCATAACCATAGCCTTGTTTTCCCAGATTGCCTAAAAAAGAAAAATCCCGACGGATCGTGGTCGATTCAATATCGACAAAGCTGGACAACTCCTTGGACATGATTCTTGTCGTCCCATTTTTTTTGAGCCGACGCAATGCTTTTAAATACAGCGGATATCGTTGAAGCGTTGCCTTGGGTACTTTTTTGGAAGCCATATCGTTCACCTCTCAGGACTATTGTATCACTTTTGCTTCGTTTGTGAAGGTGTTAACAAGTCTTTTTTCTTTGTTTTCATCGCCGTCTTATCCAATTGAACATGCAGATCATCTAATTTGGGATAGAGACTGACAACCTGTTTTTCAAGATTTTGTCCAATCTTAAAAGTATAACCATATACCAGCAAACCAACCCATAAGGCCAGTGCCAAGCACCATCCGATCATAAACGGAAGATGCACCAGCAAGACCGAAAGGATCATAAAACCGATTGCACCTGCTAATGAAGCCAGGATCCAGATGCGCAAGCTGTCTTCCCACATTTTTTGAAACATCTCTTTATGCTTATCTAAGAATTGTTGGATCCGTTCATCCACCATGGCAGAGATCTCTTGATATTGAAAAGCCGGCTTATTCTTTTTTTGGATCATTGATGCGAGCTGCTGCATACGAAAAACACAGAAGATCATGCCTTCCTGATTTTCAAAGCGCTGATATTTTTGATAGTAAAGTTTCAGCGTCTTTAAATAATCGTTGGTTGAAAGTGGATGATCCAGCATTGAAAACACTAATGCATCCAACCGTTCTGTCAGCACATCCGAAAAGACCAAGACATTATCTTGGGCTCTTCTTTCCAATGCCTGTAAAGCGCCTAAAAAATGATCAGCCATTTTCCTTACAATATGCCTCCAACGCATTTGCGATCTGATCCGGACAAGAAGTCGGTTTCGGTCCGCAAGTCACGCCTCTTAGATCTTCGATGACTTCCTGGACATCTCTTCCCTGCATCAGTCGCCCGATCCCTTTTAAATTTCCATTGCATCCGCCAACGGCTTCAAAAGCAAGGATCTTTCCTCCTTCGATCTCAAAATGAAATTCACGGGAACAAACTCCCTGTGGTCGATAGTTATAGTTCATACATTTCTTCCTTTCCATCGTTTCATCAAAAGCTGTGTCAGCCAGCCCGTACAAAGTCCACTGACGATCGATAACGCCAGTAAGACGGGTAAAAATAACTGCATAAAATACTGTTGATAGATCCATGTGACCATCAGCACCTGCCCTATACTATGCATGGCAGCCCCCATCACGCTCACACCGAAAATCGAAAAACACTTCATCTTGTACGCCATCGACATACCGATCATCGATAAGAGCGATCCGGCCAAAGAGATCCAAAACGCTACGGAAAACAAAGTCCCTTGGCATAGGCAAGCCAGAAACACGCGTCCCAGATTGACCAGCCACATCGCCGAGATCCCATACATCTGCAAGGCAAAAAGCCCCGTGATATTGGCAAATCCAATCTTGAATCCGGGCAGGATCCAGCTGATGGGCAAAAAACTTTCCGTGATCTGTAATACGATGCCGGCCCCCATCAAAAAAGCCAGCTCAACGGTTTTTCTTACTTTCATTGGATCATCGTATCCTGTCCTGTACCGCCTTCGATCCGAACGACCGTCTCATTGGGCAAACAGACGATGGGCGTATTAGGATCCGAAACAAACCCTTGTTTCGAACACAAATGATGGGGACTGTTTTCCTGGGTCACACGAATTTGATGGTCATTGACTTCGATCTCGACTTCGCCATTGGTTCCTTCCACACTATAAAGGGCATCCTGCGACAGATCGATCGACAAGACTTCCTGATCTTTAACGTAGACCTTCGCAAGCCCACTTTGCGGTGCATTGCGAAACAACGGGATCAACAAGACCAGCGATAGGATCATCAACGCAACGATCAAGAGCTTATCCGCTTTTTTTAAACTCATTGTACGATCACCTTAACAGAGCGTTCCACGGCGTTCCCAAATCGATCTTGTATCCGTACCGTGACTTCTTTTTCGCCTGCCTGCGAAGTATCCAGATCCGTATCCAGCGAAAAGGAGACTCCGTTCAAATCGCTCGCTTTAAAATATCGGGACCAATCGATCACCTCTCCTTTGGAAACCGTGATCTCTTGTTGGTAGGAATCAATCGTTGGCGGCTGTGTATCTTTGACCGCAATCTTAAAATCCAGATCCGCATGTCCGGTATGAATCGTAAAATCATATTCGCCGACTACCAAATAATCCAGATTTTTGGATATGAATCGGTTTTCTTTCTTGATCACACCCGGGCTCAAGGCTTCGACATCCATCTGATCGGTTTCATAATTGTCCGCATTTTTGATATAAAGGGCCGCGTTGGCATAAACATCCTGTCCTAATTCCACTGTAAATGTCTGTCTTTGTAAGGCAGGACTTGAACATCCCGTCAACAAGACCAGCCCCAATACAAGTCCTAACCCTTTACGCATGTTCTTCCTCCATCAGCGGTGCCGCTAATTCTTTGATCTTATTGAGACGATGCTTCATGCCAGATTTCGAAATGATTTCTCCATATTCCAGATAACATTGTTCACATAACTCATTCATATTGGCTTCCGGGAAACGTTTCCGGATCTCCATGACATGCCGTATTTTATCGGAGATCTTGATCTTGCGCGCATTTTTTTCTAAGACATCGATATAATTCAGCTGATCTTTGGCCGCCTTCAAGGTTTTCATCTCATTGGCCAGTTCGCAGTTATCCAATCGTTTGAGATTGTTATAGAAATCCCGCTGGATCCGAGAATCTTCGAAATCAAACAGTGCCTGAGATGCATTGCACAAACGCAGAAAATCTGCAATCTTATCACCGGCTTTCAAATAGACCACGTAGGTATTCTTTCGAAGGATCATTTTGGCCGGCAAGTAGAATCGCTGCATCAATTTCTGGATCCCCTTGGCCATCTGTTCTTCATGGGTGGCAATTTCCAGATGATAGTTGGTCGTCTTGGGATCATTGATGCTGCCGCCTGCCAAAAAACAACCTTGGAGATAGGCTCGTGCATTGGCCTGAGACCGTGTAAAAACAGCGGGCGGCGAGAAATGTAAACCGCTATCGGTTAAGATCATCAAATCCGAAAGGATCTCTTTTGTTTTCTCATACACTTGGAGACGATAGATGTTATTCTTTTTGAGCTGCATCTTTTTTAAGACCGACAAGCGCGGATCGACTTGATAAAGAGATTTCATCAGTTGAAAAACATGTTTGGCAATCGTCGCATTCTCCGTCTGAAAGGAGAGATACATCCCCTGCCAGTTCATATGCAAAGAAGCCCGCATCTGTAATAAGGCACACAATTGGGCCCGGCCGGTCTTGTCATCCAGTTTTTCATAACAGATCTGCTGCTTGGTCTCTGAAGTAAATGACATCCTCATCCTCCTTAACTGCTCCTAATCATACCATGAATTCTCAAAGAATGTAGAAAAAAGCCTGTCAATTGACAGACTATAAAGTTTGTAAGATTTCTTCGGCAACTTGTTTGACGGCCTGAGGATCATGGCGAATGCGTCCCTTTTCATCAAAATAGATCAAGTTGCGCGACAAGATCTGATAATCATGATCCTGTTCTTTGACCTGGATCGGGTAAGAGCCCATCTTGGCATATCGATCCAGGATCGACTGCGGGATATAGCTCTGATCCACGATCACACGATCCACCGGATGAACAAACGAATGTTTCTCGATGGCGCGAATGTGATCTTCCATACTGTAGTTATCCGTTTCCCCGGGCTGGCTCATCGCATTGCAGAAATAAATATGCGGACAAGTTGTCTTTTGAATTGCTTCGGATATCTCCTGAATGATCAAATTCGGCATGATCGATGTATACAAAGATCCAATCCCATAGATCAAAAGGTCCGCTTCTTCAATAGCTTGAATCGCGGGAAGATAAGGTGTGACTTTCTTTTGATAAAAAACATGATCAATACTGTTGGATACTGTGGGGATATTCTTCTCTCCGCGCACCAAGGTTCCGTCTTTCATCATCGCATAGAGCGTAACAATATCCAATGTACTGGGAAGAATGGTTCCGTTGACTTTCAAAACTTTACTAATGGCCTGAATGGCCCCGATAAAGGAGCCGGTCAGATTCATCAATGCCAAAAAAATCAAATTTCCCAAATTATGTCCGCCGATATCCTTTTTGCCTTCAAAGCGATAGTTCATCAAATCACTAAAAAGATGATCTTCATCATCGGTGGCCATGGCACAAAGAACATGACGAATATCTCCGACCGCCGGCACATTATAGAT
>NZ_CALVBG010000041.1 GCF_944325745.1 uncultured Faecalicoccus sp.
GAGTGGCAAAACTGCATACAGAGATCTTGATCCACGATGTCATGAAAGATTTTGTGAGCTTATATCCAGATCGTTTCAACAACAAAACCAACGGGATCACGCATCGGCGGTGGTTGCTGTACTCCAATCCGCAGCTGACAAAACTGTTGGAGGAGACAATCGGCGATTCCTTCAAAAGACATCCGGAAGATTTGGAAAAACTGATGGAACATATCGATGATCCGATTCTTCAGGAACGTTTTATGAACGTGAAGATGGAACGGAAACAGATCTTAGCGGATTATGTCAAGAAAACATTAGACATCGATATCAATGTAAATTCGATCTTCGATTGTCAGGCAAAACGTTTACATGCCTATAAGCGTCAGCTTTTGAATATTTTCCATGTAATGCATCTGTATCTAAAGATGAAAGAAGAACCAAGCTTCCGTATTTATCCGCGGACATTCTTCTTCTCAGCCAAGGCGGCACCAAGCTACATGTTGGCTAAAGAGATCATCAAGTTGATCAATATGGTTGCCAATCGTGTCAACAACGATCCAGAGACCAACCATTATTTAAAAGTTGTCTTTATTCCGAACTATTCTGTTTCGGTTGCCGAGATCTTGTTGAATGCTGCCGATGTCAGTGAACAGATTTCCACAGCTGGGAAAGAAGCCAGCGGTACCGGAAATATGAAATATATGATGAATGGAGCTTTAACGTTGGGAACATTGGATGGTGCCAATGTCGAGATCGTGGAACGTGTAGGTTATGAAAATGCAGAAATCTTCGGATTGCGTGTAGAAGATATCGAAGAAGTGCGTAAAGAAAATTCTTACAATGCCTGGGATATCTACCACAACAATTACCGTATTCGCCGTGTGATTGATTCTTTGAAGAACTGCACATGGTCCAACAATCCGGATGAATTCCAGCTGATCTATAATGATTTATTGTTACGAAACGATGAATTCTATGTATTGGCTGATTTTGATGCGTATGTTTATGCACAACGCGAAATTGAAACTCGTTATCAACAGAAGTCGAACTGGGCGCGTACTATGTTGATCAATATCGCACAAAGCGGCTATTTCTCGAGCGATCGTACCATCAAGGAATATGCCAAAGAAATCTGGAATCTTCAACCGATTCCATTTGAAAAATAATGAAGAAAAGGCAAGCATTTTTCCGCTTGCCTTTTGTGTTTCTAGAGAAGGACTAGAAAATCGCAAAGTTTTAAGGTACAATTATAAAAGCGGAAAAAGGAGTGGTGGATCATGAAGAAACATCTTGCATATACAATGGCCTCGTTAATGGCATTATCAACTATGGCAGCTCCGGCGGTGAGTGTCTATGCCCAAACAGGAACGGGGACAGTACAAGCCGTGAAGGAAACGATCACGATCCAAACGGCTGAAGATTTTCTGAATCAGTACTGCTCCTATAAAAAAGAGACCAAAGATGCTCAAGGGAATGTAACGAAAACGGAATACATTCGCTTTACACAGATCGATGGAAAGAATTATCAAATTGTTCTTAGCGGGCAAAAGGTCTATGAAAGTTTAAGTAAAGAACTTCAAACCGAAATTAATCATGCTTTGATGAAGACTGTGATCAATCTGAATCCACAAGTTACATTGAATAAGACCTATCCTCAATTGGTGGCGGAAGCGCAAATTGTACTGGATAATCTCCAGAAACCACAGCAAGACACAGCAACTCCAGGGGATTCAACACAAACACCGGAAACTCCAGAGAATTCAACACAAACGCCAGAAACACCAGATCAAAACACCGAAAGTGGTGCAGGCGAGGAATCAAAGGTAGAAATCGAAGAAACAGAAGAAATCAAAGAAGATTCGCAGGAAAAACCAGAAGAGGATTTGAAGGAAGAGTCTGAAGAAGAGCCGAAAGAAGAGTCAACACAGACTACAGAAACGGAAATCGAAGACCAGCAAGAAGCTGTAGCAACGCCACTTAAACAATCTTTGAAAACTGAGAAGATCGCTGAACCGGTCTTGTTGAAGACGGCAGCTCTTGTACAAGAGCCAGTTTCAGTTGAAGAAAAAGTAGAGATGGCTCCCATTGCAGTACCAGCGGTTCAACCTGTTCAGGAAAAAATAGAAACACCGGCTCAACCGGTGGAAGCGGCTGCTGCGGATCGAACATTAAGTTCTACAGATTCGGAAGTACAGACTTTTGTAAAGACTTATCTGATGGATGCCAATTCCAATTTATATACATCGGTATCGAATTACAATTATCAACAGATCTTGTCTGGAATGTCTGCCTACTCCAAACTGTCAACTGACCAAGTAGCACAGTTGAATTCTTATTTGGAAACGAATGGATCTTCCAAATATATCACATTAGTTTCGCAAGCACAGAGAATCGATAATGGTTCCAGTTCTGGCAAAACATCTCCAATCCGAAGAAGCGTCAATACCGCAACATCGAGCAGTTTCGGTTTATACGGTGCTTTGATGACACTTTCTTGTGTAGGCTTTGCGGGCTTGTGGAAGAAAATGAAAGAGAAAAAAGCTTAGATCGTCTACGTGACGATCTTTTTTGTTGGCTTTTCTTGTTTGCGTAATTTTTGTATAATAGTATGCAGAAAGGCTGTGATCCTAGAATGGTGATCAAAGAATATAGTTTTAAAGATTTGACTTTAGCATATTTCCAAAAGAAATCGCAGTTATACCGCAATGGCGGATATCAACAAGCCAAATATTTGAAGCGAAATCTCGACGATATGCAGAGCCATTTATTTGCATTTTTAATGGATGTCAATATATGCCTGCTTCCCGTATATATTTGGGTCATTGAATTCTTATTGATCCTGTGTGGACTGATTCCACCCAACTTTTTCGATTTGTTATTTTATATCATGTATGCTCTCTTATTCATTGTCAGTGTTCTGCTGCTGCCTATTTTTACGGCACGCAGTAAAGGGCAGTCTTTAGGGTGTATTTTTACAGATCTAAAACTTGTGCAAAGAAATAAAAAAGAAGCTTCAGGTTTGAAATTGATCTTTCGGCAAATGCTTGGGTTTGGGCTTCCTTTAATGGTCTTTGGATTCTTTTTTGAGATATTGGGAATCTTGGCATGGTGGGTAGTGAACGGACTCGTTGTTTTGGTCACACCTTGTCAGCAGACTTTGGTCGATATTTTGTTCCAAACGCTTCTAGTTCATGAACCGCCGCAAGAGATCCGCTTCGAAAAAGAACCGCTCCAAGAAATGGTGCGGGAAATTACTCCCATCGACCTGCATATTCGTTCCAACTATAGCGATGACTCGAATAATGATGTCGAAGAGATCTTTAAAGAGGCAAAACAGTTAGGAATGGAGACGATATCCATCACCGATCATAACTGTGCCAGAGCAAATGCGGCAGCTGTTCGCTTTGCGCCACTATACGATATTCAATATATTCCGGGCGTGGAGATCGATGCACAGTATAAATCAACGCGAATTCGAATTTTAGGATATTATATCGATTGGACAAAGGATATCTTTGATGACATGGAAAGAGAATCTTTACGGCGCGAAAAAGATCTGTCCATTGAACGAGTGAAAAAATTTGAAGCCTATTCGGGATTAAGAATCGATGTGGATTCGATCATGGAAGGCTCTCGTTTCCAAACCATCACACCAACAGATATTACAAATATGGTCTTCAATAATGCGAAAGCACGGGAGTTCTCCGTGGTGAAACCGTATGTAGAAAAATATGAACCTAAAGAAGCGATGCTGCGCTTCCGCAGAGATGTATTTGGACCAGGCAGTCCATGTTATGTGCCGGCAATCTATCCGGATGCCCAAAATATTGTGGATGCGATCCATGATGCGGGAGGAATTGCGATCTTGGCAAGCTGGCATCTGGACAAGATCAGTGATGATCTAATCGAAGAGATCATGAATCTGGGAGTAGACGGCATTGAATGTTTCAGCCCAGAGATTCACGAAGAGACGATGGCAGCGGCAATCAAGATTGCGCAAAAACACAAAGCGTTTATTTCTTGCGGCAGTGATTATCATGGCTCTACGAAGCCTAATCGTCATATGGGTGTGACAAATTGTCCGAAAAAAGCCTTGCCTCTGGTGCGGATTTTGACCAAGGCTGCTTAGGAAATAGCTTGTTTAAAGTGAATTTCTATCGTATAATACGACCAGTAATCAAAAAGCGAAGAAAAGAAGAGTACTGTTGATTGGAACGACCAGAGAACGGGTGGCTGGTGAAAACCCTTCGTCTAAGAAACAGGAACATGGACTTGGAGCTGTTCTTTCGAATCGTTAGAAAGAAACGTTGCCGGCGTTAACGGATCAAGGTGCAGAGATGCATGAACTAAGGTGGTACCACGAAGCTTTCGTCCTTGGATGAAAGCTTTTTTTATTTGAAGGAGAGGAAGGAAATCATGGAAAATAAAGGACCTTATTATTTAACGACAGCTATCGCGTATACCTCAGGGAGACCGCATATTGGAAATACATATGAGATCATCTTAAGCGATGCGATCGCTCGATTTAAGCGTGCCCAAGGGTATGATGTCTTTTTTCAGACAGGAACCGATGAACATGGGATCAAGATTGAAGAAAAAGCCAAAGAGGCCGGTGTTTCTCCACAAGAATTTGTTGATGAGATCTCAAAAAAGATTCGTTCAAATTGGGATCTGATGAATACCAGTTATGATTACTTTATCCGTACAACTGATGAAGACCATATGAAACGTGTGCAGCGAATCTTCAAAAAGTTGTATGAACAGGGAGATATCTACAAAGGCGAATATGAGGGCTGGTATTGTACACCGTGTGAATCTTTCTGGACAGAATCGCAGTTAGTGGATGGAAAATGTCCGGATTGTGGGCGTCCTGTTCAAAAAGCGAAAGAAGAAGCTTACTTCTTGAATTTACAAAAATATGCGGATCGTTTGATTCAGTATATTGAAGATCACCCGGATTTTATTCAGCCGGAATCTCGAAAAAACGAGATGCTCAACAACTTCTTACGTCCTGGGTTACAAGACCTTTGTGTATCTCGTACGTCTTTTACTTGGGGAGTGCCGGTGGACTTTGATCCCGGACATATCGTGTATGTTTGGATCGATGCCTTATCCAACTATATCACTTCTTTAGGATATGATGCTTATGGCGACAGCCAGGAAATGTACAAAAAATACTGGCCGGCCACACATATTATCGGAAAAGATATTTTACGTTTCCATACCATTTACTGGCCGATCATTTTAATGGCTTTAGGGGAACCTCTTCCCAAGAAGGTATTTGGACATCCTTGGCTGCTGATCGGGGATGGCAAGATGTCAAAATCAAAAGGCAATGTCATCTACGCCGAGGATCTGGTTCGTCATTTTGGCGTAGATGCGGTTCGTTATTATTGTTTACACGAAATGCCTTTTGCCCAAGATGGAACGATCACATGGGAACTTGTCGTTGAGCGCATCAATTCGGATCTTGCGAATATTTTGGGAAACTTGGTTTCTCGAACGGTTGCCATGGCCAACAAATATTTTGACGGAGAGATCTTAAATTCAGGGGTTGTTGAGGATGTCGATCAGGAATTGATCGAATTAGCGCAAAGTACTCTGACAAAAGTCGAAGCCAAAATGGATGAATTCCGTGTAGGGGATGCGTTAGACGAGATCTTTGCCCTATTGCGAAGAACAAACAAATATATCGACCAAACGATGCCTTGGGCATTGGCGAAAGAAGAAGAGAAGAAAGATCGATTAGCTACGGTTTTATATAACTTGATGGAATCAATCCGTATCTCGGCCGTTTTGCTCCAGAACTTCTTGCCGGAAACAGGAGAAAAGATCTTAGATATTTTGCACACTGAAAAACGAGATTTTGATTCGATCCAATCATTTGGACAGTTGGAATGCCATATTCATGTAGAAAAGAAACCGGAAGTCCTTTTCGCACGAATCGATGAAAAGAAATTCATGGAAGAATTGGCAAAAGAAACAAAAAAACCGGAAAAGAAACCGGAACCGAACAAAGCACCGATCACAATCGAAGATTTCTCGAAAGTAGAGTTGAAGGTTGGTACGATCGTTGAATGCCAAAAACATCCTAAAGCCGATCGCCTTTTGGTTGAACAGATCGATCTGGGAGATGAGGTGCGGCAGGTGGTCAGCGGAATCGCCGGCACGTATAAACCGGAAGATCTGATTGGCAAACAAGTCGTAGTTGTGACCAATTTAGCACCGGCTAAGATTCGCGGTGTTGAAAGCAACGGCATGATCTTGTGTGCCAGTCAAAAAGATGAACTTTCGATCCTTTCGCCTTTGGCCGAAATGCCAAAGGGATCCAAAGTCAGCTAATATGAACGATCGTCAAAAGGTCCTGTTTCGTCAGCTGCAGCTGATGATCTTGGGGCTGGTCATTTTGGCAGGCGGGATCTTAGCGGATCATCCGCCGTTCATTCCTATTGGGATCCTTGTTTTGATCTTTGGTTTGTTTCGCTTTTTCGTATTGAAGAAAATGGTCGATCACATCGATCAGGATGATTCGAAAGGGAAACCGGAATGAAGAAAAACTATCAGGAGTTTGCCCGCGGGATCCAGGATGCTTTGACAGAGAAAGGTTATGGACATTTATTTGCTTTAGAAGAAGTGGAATCTTTTTGTTTGAACCTTTATCGGTCAATCGTCAATAAAGTTGCGGTCTTGATCGGAATTGGGATCGTGGCAGTTTTCTTCGGGATAAAAGGAACTCTTCCTTCATGGTTTTTGTCGACGGCCGTCATCTTTTGGCTGGCGTGGCTTGTTTCGACCAGCGAAGTGGCTAAATTTATCCAGGAATTTAAAAAACGGAAAAATTCATCATCAAGCTTGAAATGATGAATGGTTTATGATTAAATAGCTTTACATTATCCAGAGATGGGGTAGAGAGTTAGCTCGTTGATCCCACACCAACCTGGTATCCGAAGATGCTAAGGTGGTCCCGCTAACAGCGATAAGGAGTATAGACAACCAACCATACTTCTTAGGGAGTGTGGTTTTTTTTAAGAATGGAGGACCTATGAAAAACTATATTTTTACCAGTGAGAGTGTTACGGAGGGGCATCCGGATAAGATCTGCGATCAGATTGCGGACCGTATCGTCGATGCGGCATTGGCTCAAGATCCATATTCAAATATGGCTGTGGAATGTACGATCAAAGATGACTTTGTCTTGATCTATGGGGAAGCCAATACAAAGGCAAGTTTGGATTATGAAAAGATCGCTTTGGAAGAGATCCGTCGCATTGGCTATACCGAAGATTATAAAGTGCACATTGTTGTCAATGAACAGTCGCCGGAGATCCACAATGCGGTGAACCGTGATGAGATCTGTGCCGGAGATCAAGGGATCATGTTTGGCTATGCATGTGATGAAAGCCGGGAATTTATGCCGCTGCCTATCTATTATGCGCATAAGCTGGCTCGCCAGTTAACAAAGGTTCGCCGTCAGAACCCGATCTTGAAACCAGATGGAAAGACACAGGTTTCGGTAGAATATGAAAATGATGAAATCAAAAGAATCGATACGATCGTCGTTTCCACGCAGCACGATGCTTCGGCTACGCAGGAAGAGATTCGTGAATTGATCATGAACGAAGTGATCAAGCCAAGCATCAATGCCAAGTTTTTAGATGAGAATACGAAATATTTCATCAATCCAAGCGGAAGCTTCGTCGTAGGTGGATCCTTTGGCGATTCGGGAACGACAGGACGTAAGATCGTTTGTGATACCTATGGCGGACGCGGGCGCATTGGAGGCGGCTGCTTCTCTAGTAAAGATCCAACCAAAGTGGACCGCAGTGCAGCCTATTATTGTCGCTATGTTGCCAAGAGTCTTGTTGCCAATAAGCTGGCTAGAAGAGCGGAAGTTCAAGTCAGCTATGCGATCGGTAAGGCAGAACCCATTTCTTTATGTGTGGATACCTTTGGAACCGGCATCATGGATGATGAAAAATTATTGGAGGTCATTGAAAAGAATTTTAATTTCGATGTCAACAACATCATCAACGAATTGGATCTTCGTCAGCCAATCTACCATAAGACCAGCTGTTATGGGCATTTTGGGGATCCGCAGTTCACTTGGGAAAAAATCAAGAAATTGACCATTTAAAAAGCGCTTGACCAGCGCTTTTTTGTTTAATAGCTTTCCAGATCTTCTGGGAAGGCAATAGACTGTAATTTATTGAGATCTTCAATCTGGCAATCAATTTTGAAACGGATGTTTTCTGAGGTTTCCTCTAATGTCTGTCTTCCGGAGACATCTAATGTAAAAGATGAGAGCGTCTCATTTTCAATTACCGCATCCAATGTGGAAGATTCCACATCGACGGTTCCTAAACTGTCTAAAAGTGTAGAGATCAAAGAGGGGTCGATTGTATACGAATAAGTATTTCCATCTTTTGAACTAGATTCAATCAGATCGCAAAGTTCACTGTCAGAAAAATTCATGAAAGGATCATATACGGCGATTTTTTCGGAAGCGTCGATTCCTAGGTTGGAGAGATCACTTTGTGAAGTGGTCCCCATGGAATTGAGGTAGGTTTTTCCATTGCGTGTATAAAATTGAAGAAAATCTTCCTGGCGATTTCCATTGGATTCCAGATCCACGCTTAAAGCCATTTGGAGATCGTTTTCCTGGATCATCTGAAGGTCGATATCAATGGTGGATTGATCTGTTGTATCCATTTGGATCTGTGCCGTGATATGACCGGATTGGGCACTTAATGTATTATGAAAAGCTTCAAAAAAAGCTAGGATATCGTCATCGCTTTTGGAATGGCAGCCTGACAGACCTATCAACAAGAAAAAAGCGCAGGCAAGAGAAAGAATTTTTTTCATAAGAAGTCCTCCTGTGATAGTATTGTATATATTTTCAAAACCGAAGTCAAAAGGAGGGCCCAGCCATGATCTTAGTCTATTTGAAGGATGATTCTTCTCATAAAGAAGAGATTCTTTCCACACTGAAAAAATATGAACCGGATTATAAAGTCGTAGGAGATAATCATTTGGATCAGGTGATCACTTCCATTTTTTCAAGTGAAGAAAAGCCAAAACAAAGCCAGGAATTTGAAGATTTTCTGTTTCTCGATACGATGAAACCAGAAGCGATCCAGCAATTTTCGAAAGAATTGATCCAGAAAGGGATCCGTTTAGGAAGGGTTGCTGTTCGAACGGAAAACAATGTATCTTGGACTTTGAGAACTTTAATGGAAGAAGTGGAAGAAGAATTTCAGTTTTTTCAGCTGCGGGAAAAACTCTATGATGTGATTCTGCATCCGGATAAAGATCGTCTTCAAAAGGATGCGCATTATATGCATTTGATGTCAGAGACCTATGCTTTGTTGGAAAATCGAACCGCCACAAAAAAAGATCTGGAACAAGCCTGGAGTCTTTTGGAAAACGAAAAGTTGATAAACACGAAATAAATTCAAAAAAAGACTTGCACGAAAGAAAAAGCCATGCTAATATATGTGAGCACTTGTCAGAGGACAAGTTTCACATACATGGCGCGTTGGAGAAACGGTTAACTCACATGCCTTTCACGCATGCATTCACGGGTTCGAATCCCGTACGCGTCACCACTTAAAAAAATGCGCTCCGAGACAGGAGCGTTTTTATTTTGCGTTCGAGAAGAAATGATAATGAGCTTCTTTTTCAAGGGCGATTTGTTTATAGACGGGTTCTTTTCTTTTTTCATAAAGAAGATTGGCCCAATATCCCCATAAAATATCTTCGAAGGCCTCGAACAAACGGATATCTTGATCGTTGATCTGAGCATCGTAAGCTTCATAAAATTGAAGTCGGCTTTCTGAATCTGTGATCTGGTTTTCACTGAAGAAACTGGCGATATCAAAGCGCCAATCATTCATAGCGGCGTATTCCCAGTCAATCAGATATTCACGCTGATTTGTAAAGAGAATGTTTCCTTGTACGACATCGTTATGACAAAGCGTTTGCGGGCAATAGAGCTGCCGGACGTGAGTGAGAGTTTGTTTCTCCTGCTCAAATCGAATAAAAGGAGAAAGGATCTGGCTTTTATAATGCATCATTTTTTTGAAGGGTTCAAAATGGTGAGGAACCAAGATCGGCTGCTCGTGCAGGTGTTTTAAAAGCTTTGCGACTTTTCTATATTTATAAGGATCTTTGGTTTCATGGAATTCCTGGCAATCGGGAACGTATTCGGTGACTTTGATTCCCTGTTGCACATCAAAAAGGACAGTTTTAACATCGAGATCTTGAACGTGGTCCAGAACTTGTTTTTCCATATCAAAATGGACCTGTAAGTGTTCGTGACCGGGTTTGGGAGCACGTAGGACGTATTGTTTGCGGTCGATCGTTAAAAGGTAATTTTGGTTGCTGATGCCTTTTTCTAAAGGGACGAGTTGAAAGTTGTCCGTATGAAAATGGGCCTGGATCCAGAAAGATAAAAAATGCATAGGCTCATTATACTATAATTCTTTAGGGAAACGTGGTAAAATATCTACAAAAATAAAGGAGGAATTCTGCCATGGAACCAAAACCAATTCCACCAAAGATCCCGAAAAAAGAAGAACCGCAGGTGCAGAAGGAAGAAAATAAACCGAAACCATTAGGTCCTAAAGAACCGCTTGATATGAAGATCGTGCTGGCTTTCGTGTTTGGAGGTATATCGATCTTAATGCTGATCCTGGGAAATGTCTGGGGATTCTTTAAGGCATTGGGGTTGATTTTTGGAATTGCTTCGGCGGTTATGGCGGTCATGACTTTTAAAAAAGTTGAGAAGATCTCTATCATGGCCCTGATCGTTGGCATCACCAGCTGTATGTTGGCAGTCTATGTTGCCGGCGCTGCGCTCTTCATGTCTTTATATATCAATATTACGACATACTCGGCTTACAACGATTATTATAATTCTTACGATTCTTACGAATCGGATTATTTTGATTATTGGGATTAGAGAAAAAGAGAAAAAGGACTTGCGCTTTTTTCTCTTTTTTTGTACTATAGTGTGGCATGCGTGGCAGAGTGCGCAACCACTCGTTGGACCACTGCATAAGATCAATTTATAGGAGGTATTGTCTTATGAGCAAAAAAGTTGCTAAGGTTTGTAAGTTGCAATTCCCTGCTGGCGGAGCTAAACCAGGTCC
>NZ_CALVBG010000042.1 GCF_944325745.1 uncultured Faecalicoccus sp.
AAGTTAGGAAACAGGCTTGCCAGACCGTAAGCTGCAAAAGCAAGCAGATAATCCAATAAGAAGCCGATCAATGTAGGCGTGTACATCGGTCCGGTGATGAATTGGGCAAAGACAGCTACGATCGCAACGGCCAATCCTTTTTTCCATCCCAGATGATAACTTGCCAGCAATAAAGCAAGAGTGGAGACCCCTAAACTTCCGCCGTTAGGCATCTGCAACATCGGCAACGTATTGATAAAAGTATCCAATACCATGAAGAGGGCAACATAAAATGCCATCAATACCAAATCTCTGACTGATAAATTCTTTCCCATAAAAAAACACCTCCATTTGAGGCGTAAGGAACTGTAAAAAAGGTTCAGACTCCCTACGCTAGAATTACCTAGATCAGGTCATAAGGGACTGGTCAAACCATCTCAGCCTTTTTGGCGCCCCTGTCTTGACCTTTTTATTATAAAACTTTTCAAAGGATTGTCAAAACGGTTTTCGAAAAACGAGTTCAATGATAGAATACGGGCATGTCAGAATCAAAACCAATACGTCAATGTACAGTAGAAGAAGCCAAGCTGGTTTTTTCTTTGATCCGACAAAGAATGCATTGGATGGATGAAAAAGGAATGGATTCTTGGAACCGGAATCATTATGATACGATCTTTCCTTTGGCTTACTATGAACAAGAAGCGAAACAAGGACGCTTATATGCCTGGATCGATGAAAACGATAAGATCATCAGTGCAGCCGTTCTTTTAGAAGAGGATCCGCGCTGGGATTCGCAGGAACCGTCCCTATATGTTCATAACTTTGTTTCGGATCCAAAGACAAAATCTGTCGGAAGTCAATTTTTAGAAGCGGTAGAACAGTATGCCCATACATTAGGGAAGCGGTATCTGCGTTTGGATTCAGCCCGAAACAATCTTTCTTTGGAGCGATATTATACGAATTTAGGGTTTGTTGCGGTAGGATCCTGCCAGGAAGGAGAGTACCAAGGGATCCTGCGCCAAAAAGAGATTCGTTGTCAAAACAGTGAAAATGGTTTAGAATAATCCCATGAAAATCAATAGTGAAACCATTATTCTGGATTCAGATCCAGTCTTACGAACAAAAAGCAAAAAAGTAGATTTGCCTTTATCAGCGGAAGATCAGGCATTATTGGAGGACATGCTTCAATATGTCAAAGATTCACAAGATGACGAGATTGCTCAAGAACAAGGGCTGCAGCCGGCCGTCGGGATCGCGGCGATCCAATTGGGGATCCCCAAACAGATGATTGCCGTTGTCGTTCCGGATGAGGATACAGTCTATGAAGCGGCCTTGGTCAATCCTAAGATCATTTCGGAATCGGTGCAAAATGCTTACTTGGAAAATGGCGAAGGGTGTCTTTCGGTCAAAGAGGAGCATCCTGGTCATGTCTTTCGTCATGCCCGTATCAAGGTCAGAGGCTATGATCTGACCCAACAAAAAGTGGTGACGATCAAGGCTGAGGGTTATTTTGCGATTGCTCTCCAGCATGAGATCGATCATCTATCCGGGATCTTGTATTATGATCGAATCGATCCGGAAGAACCATGGAAAGAAGATGCTGAAGCAGAAGTGATTTGATTTCTGCTTTTTTGTTGAAACGACTATTGGATTTTTTGATATAATTGATAGAAGAAGAGTACCGAAAGCTCAGAAAGAGGAAAATATGCCAAAACAGATGAATTCAAGTTTTGGGCATGCACAATCAAAGAAAACATATCATACCAAAAATCATGTTGAGAAAAACGACACTTTGATCTACGCCTTGGGCGGTCTGGGTGAAGTTGGAAAAAACATGTACTGTTTTGAACACGAAAATGAGATCTGCATCGTGGATTGTGGTGTGTTGTTTCCGGGAGACGATCTTTTAGGGGTCGATTATGTCATTCCGGACTATCATCATTTGATTCGCATGAACAAAAAAAGAAAATTTTTAGTTATCACCCATGGTCACGAAGACCATATCGGAGGAATCCCCTTCTTATTGCGGCAAGTCAATATTGATGCCATCTATGCGCCGCGCTTTGCCAAGGCTTTGATCCAGAAAAAACTGGCGGAACATAAAGGCTTGGAACGGACAAAGATTATTGAGATCAATGATGAATCCAGCATCAAGACCAAGTATTTCACCGTGGGATTTTTTAATACGATCCACTCGATCCCCGATTCTTTAGGGGTTTTGATCACAACACCGAATGGAACCATTGTGGAAACCGGAGATTTCAAATTCGATCTAACCCCGGTAGGAACCAATGCGGATTACCAGAAAATGGCGTATATTGGAGTTTTAAAACCGGATCTTTTGATGTCGGATTCCACAAACTCCGGGGTTGAAGATTTTTCGATCTCCGAAAAGAAAGTTGCCAATGAGATTCTTGAGATCATGCGCAAAACTTCGCAGCGTTTGATCGTGGCGACCTTTGCATCCAACGTTCATCGTGTGTCGCAAATCTTGGAAGCGGCCGTGAAGTGTGGACGAAAAGTCATCGTCTTTGGCCGAAGCATGGAAAATGTTGTAGATATTGGCCGTAAAATGGGAACGATCAAAATCAAGAATTCTGATTTTTTATCCCCGGAAGAATTAGCGCATACCCCAGATGATAAAGTTTGTATCATTTGCACCGGAAGCCAGGGAGAGCCTTTGGCGGCCTTGAGCCGGATCAGTAACGGAACTCACCGGTACATCCATTTAAAACCGGGAGATACGATCGTGTTCAGCTCGAATCCGATTCCGGGCAATGCGGCCAGCGTCAATAAAGTGATTGATAAACTGTTCCGTTCCGGAGCGACGGTCTTGACCAAATCGATCTTGAACAACCTGCATACGACAGGACATGCTTCGAAGGAAGAGCAGAAGTTGATGCTGCAGCTGATCTGTCCTCGTTATTTTATGCCGGTACATGGCGAGTATAAGATGCTGATGCAGCATCGGCAGACGGCCATCGAAGTCGGTGTGCCTAAAGAAAATATCTTCGTGTGTGCGAACGGGGATATCTTGATCCTTCGCAATCATGAAGTGCTTCAAAGTGACTGGCGATTCCAGGGCGATGATATCTATGTCGACGGCAATGATATCTCGGGATTGTCAACAGCGGTCTTGAAGGATCGCCGGATCTTGGCCGATAACGGTTTGGTGGCCGTTGTGATCGCTATCGATTCGAAATCGAATAAGATCTTAGCGCGCCCAGTCATTGTCAGCCGAGGATTCGTCTTTATCAAGGATTCACAAGGATTGATCCGGGAAGCCGAATTTATCGTGCACCAGTCCCTGCAGGAGAAGATGAAGGAAAAGACGACTTTTTCAGAGTTGAAAAATTGCGTGCGATCGACTCTGGAACCGTTCTTATATAAGAAAACGCACCGTAATCCAATCGTGATCCCGGTCATCATCAACTCTCGTCAAACGATGGAGGAGATCCAACAAAAACGCATGCAGAAGAAAGCACAACGGAAAGAAGCGTAGTCTTCTTTCTTTTCTTTCTTAAAACTGTGGTAGAATAATACATGGTGATGCGATGACAAGCCTGCAAAAAAAATTAGTGATCTTGATTGGAATCTTGTTTTTATGTGTGAGCACCTTAGCGGGCTCTCTTTATATGGCCAGTCAAGTCAATCCTAATCAACTACATGTTCGTTATCAAACAATTCGTGATGAGACGATTGGAAAGGATGCAGGAATCCTTTCGATCGTATATTTTACGGATCTTCAATATGGGACTTTTCAAGATACGAAACGGACAGAGAATTTGATCTCTACGATCGAAGATCTGGATCCTTCCATCGTGATCTTTGGAGGTGATCTCTATGACGATGCCTTCGTACCTACGCCCGAATCGAATCAGACACTGATCGATTTTTTCAATCGAATTGATGCGCCTTACGGGAAGTTTTCAGTGTTGGGAGAAAAGGACATCGATGAGACCCACAGTCAATCTGTACGGGATATCTATGCTCAAACAGGATTTGAGATCTTGGAAAATAAGCAGGTGCAGATTGCCAATGCCTTTACGCTGTGCGGCTTGTCTCCGAGTGCTGACGTCAGTGTATTAGCCAATAATCAACAAGGAATGTTTCATCTGGTGGTGAGCCATTATCCTGATAATTTGGTCAATGATGCCTTGACCAAAGATCAAGTGTCTCTTGCCTTGGCGGGCAATAGTCATGGCACCCAGATCACTTATCCGCTTGTAGGCGGGTATCGCCAGGTGGAAGGATCAAAGACCTTGAATCGTGCGCAAGGGGCTTCTGTACCTTTTTCTGTGATCATATCCGCAGGGGTGGGAAATACCCGAGTGGATGCCCGATTTAATGCGGATCCCGAGATTTATTACTTTTTAGTCAGTCAAGACTGATTTTTGAACCGATGAAAGGAATCTATGAGTACTGTCGTAAAAACGAAAAAAAGGACGATTAAAAGATCGAGCAAGAAAAGAAAAAAACAGATACCCAAAGAACCGTTTTGGCAAAGATTTCGCCAAGTCTTTTCTTTGCACCCAAAAAGTGATCCTTTGATCTCATTGTGTATTTTACTTTTGACGGTGTGCGGAACGATCATGATCATATCGACCAATGTCGGGGAAACAACGACGAATTCAAACGTTGTTTTAACGACGATGATTCGTCAGACGATGTATCTGATCGCATCTTTTTTCTGTATGTGGTTTGCGAATCGAATGTTTCGATTTAAATGGATCGCACGATGGGAGAATGCGATCATTGTGATTTCCTTTATTGCGATGCTTTTGCCGCTGCTGTTTACCGGTTCGGGAGGATCGTATGCGTGGATCCGTTTGCCAGGCGGGGTCACGATCCAGCCGGCCGAATTTGCCAAACCGGTACTGATCGTGATCTGTGCCACTTCTTTATATCGTGTCCACAAATATCCTCAGATGACGCAAAAATGGCAGGTTCTGTTTCGAAAGCCGATGATCTGTTATCTGTTGTTGATAATCGGGATCTTACTGCAGAGGGATATCGGGACCGGTGCGATCATTACGACGATCTTTTTTGCTTGTCTGATTATTCCTACCTATCCAGGCGTAGCCCATTTTCAAAAGGTCATCAAATGGATCTTTATGATTTCGATCTTGGCTTTTGTGGCTCTCTTTGTGGTCACCGACCTGGGAGTGGCGATCTTGGAACAAACTCCGTTTTCTCATATCGCAACGCGAATTGCGAATGCCAAGAATCCTTATAATGATGTATATGGTCAAGGCTACCAGCCGGCCAATGCCTTATACGGGATCGCCAGCAGCGGATTCTTTGGCAAAGGAATCGGCGGTTCCATGCGAAAATATGGATATCTGACACAGGCAGACAACGATTACATCTTTGCGGTGATCATGGAAGAAACAGGAATTTTTGGTCTGACTCTTTTATGCCTTTTGTATGGCTTGCTGCTCTATCGATTATTCTTTTATGCGTTTAAGACAAAGGAAATGGCTTATAAGGTGATCTTAGGAGGGACAGGAACGTATCTCTTCATTCACTTTTTCTTAAATGTAGGAGGAGTCTCAGGACTGATTCCTTCGACAGGGGTTCCTTTATTATTTATCAGTAGCGGGGGATCTTCTTTGATGGCTTGCTTCCTGACCATGGGAATCGCTCAACAATGCATATCGCAGATTCGGCTCAAGGAGATGAAATACAATGCGCGTCGTAGCCGGTAAATATGGTTCCCGGCGATTGGAAAGCGTGCCTGGGCAGACGACGCGACCCACTTCGGATAAAGTCAAAGGTGCCGTTTTTTCGAGCCTGGGCGGATCTTTTGAAAAAGGAAGGATTCTAGACTGTTACAGCGGGACGGGAAATATTGCCTTGGAAGCTCTTTCTCGCGGCATGGAAGAAGCGGTTTGTGTGGATCAGGATCATCGAGCCGTAAAAGTGATCCGTGCCAATGCGATGGCTTTGGGCGTTTTGAATCAAGTTCAGATCATCAAAGCGAACATTTTTTCAGCCTTAGATCAAATGAAAATGCCCTTTGATCTGGTCTATATCGATCCGCCGTACCAAAAAGAACAAAATGTGAAGCTTTTAGAAGCTTTGGATCGTTTGGAACTTGTTTGCGATACCGGGATCGTGGTCGTGGAAAGTCTATCCAGCCAAAGCTTTCCGGAACAAATCGGACATTTTACCAAACAACGTGAAAAAACATATCGAAATACCAAGATCACGTATTATCGAAAGGAGACAAGAGAATGAAAAAAGCCTGTTTTTGTGGAACGTTTGACCCTGTGACCCAAGGACATCTGGATCTTATTCAAAGAGCGACCCGTCTTTTCGATGAAGTGGTGGTCGTGATCGGAGTAAATTCCGACAAACATACAATGTTTCCCTTAGATCAAAGGAAACAGTGGCTGGAAGAAGCGTTGAAAGACCTTCCGCATGTCCGCGTGCAGGCACATGCCGGGCTTGCGACCGAGATCTGTAAAGAAATCAAAGCCGATATCATGATCCGTGGAGTTCGCAACGGGGTCGATCTGGAATATGAGAAAAACATGGCCGCGATGAATCATCTATTGGATCCTTCGATCGAAACGGTCATCCTTTTGGCCAGCGAAGATAAGATGCATTGTTCCAGCTCGAATGTGCGGGAATTTCTTCGCTATGGAAAAGATGTTTCACAAATGGTGCCGGCTTGTGTGGCTCGGGATCTGAAAGAAGGTGACCCGAAATGAAGCGATTTTCACAATGGTTAAACAATCAAGGATATCTGGTCCATGATGAAGGGATCTATGAGGAAGCGTGCACGCATTCCAGCTATGCGAACGAACACGATCAAAAAGGGTCCGATAATGAACGGCTGGAATTTATGGGTGATGCGGTCTTGCAAGTATGGAGTGCCGATCAGCTTTTTCATATGGAACCTAAGATGCGTGAAGGACAGATGACGACCTTACGAGCCCAGACGGTCTGCGAAGCCACTTTGGCGAAATTAAATAAAAGTTTAGGATGGTTCCAATATTTGAAATTAGGCGTCGGAGAAGAAAAAAACGGAGGCCGCCAGCGTGCCAGCATCTTGGCGGATCAATTTGAAGCTTGTTTAGGGGCTATCTATATCGATCAGGGATATGCCGCCTGTGATCGTTTGTTAAAAGAAGTGATGCTTCCGTTGTTCAAAGCGGAGAAAAGTGAAGATGTCAAAGATTATAAAACGCATCTGCAGGAGGTCATCCAGGCAGACAGCCGAAAGACGATTCAGTATAAATGCTTAGAGGAAGTCGGCCCAAGCAATGCCCCAACTTTTACAATGGGAGTTTATTTGGATGATATCTTGTTGGGAACAGGAACCAGTTCGACCAAGAAAAAGGCGGAACAGCTGGCTGCCAAAGATGCGTTTAAGAAAATGGTTCGATGAAAGGAGTAGGATCGATGGTTTGGGAAACATTTGCACATTTCTTACCAGAGGAATGGAAACCTTATTTTGATTATGCTCAGTTTAAAAAAGGGCCATTGTATCATGTAAAAAGCGAACATCTGGAAATTGTTTTAGATACCGAGGAAGTTCTGCCTTTTGAACTCTATGAGACATTGCTTCATAATCTGAAGATCCAGACACATGTGCATGTGGAATTGGCAATTGAAGCCAAGCAGCCTAAAACAGACATGGTCAATTTAGATCGCTATGTGGCTTATTTTGTGGAAAAAGAGCCGAGACTGAAAGATTTTCGTTTTCTTCATCCTTTTATGGAAAACGAGTCCGTGGCTTTTTCGACAAAAGATGAAAGCCGTCTGGCAAAACTCAATCTAGCTTTACCGGTCTTAGAATCTTTATTAAAAGAAGTCGGGATCGTCATGGATATGATCTGTAAACAGATCGAGGACGATAAAGCCATTGAGACTCAGCGAATCGAGATGCCTTTGGCTCCGGCACCCAAAAAAGAAGAGCCGGTGAAAAAATCATATCGCCGCCAGCCCGCGGTACAGTCTTCCATTGCCGATCTGCAAGTCGGCATGCGCGATGTCATGATCGAAGGACATATTTTTTCGATTGAGAACCGGGTCATGAAATCGGGCAAAACGTTGCAGATAATCTATATATCGGATTACGAAGATGCGATCGGGGCCAAACGCTTTGAAGGGGCTCGCTGTCCTGTAGAAGAGATCCAGAAGGTCAAAAAGGGCATGTTTGTGCGCCTGAAAGGGGAAGTGGTCTACGACAGCTATGCCAAATGCGATTCCTTCATGATCTATCAGTTTGAAGAGATCCAGCCTCCGAAGCGAAAAGACGGGGCAAAGGAAAAACGAACGGAATGGCATGTCCATTCGAATTTTTCGGAAATGGACGGTGTCTGTTCCATTGAGGAATATATTCAATGTGCCTATGACTGGGGAATGGATGCGATTGGAATCTGTGATCATCAAGTTGTTCAGGCTTTTCCGATGGCTCAACATAAGGTCAGCGCTTTAAACAAACAAGATCCAAAGCGTAATTTCAAAATGCTCTATGGCTGTGAGATGCTGATGGTGGATCCGGATTATAAGATCGTAATGAATAATGATCATCGCCGTTTGGAAGATACGACCTATGTGGTCTTTGACTTGGAAACGACCGGGTTATCGAACCGGCTGGATGAGATCATTGAATTTGGTGCGGTCAAGATGAAACATCGCGAAGTGATCGACCGTCTGCAGATGTTCATTGACCCCAAGCGGCCGATTCCCGCCAGCATCACGACATTGACCAACATTTCGCAGCGCGATGTGGATGGACAAAAAACAATCGAAGAAGCGTTGCATACTTTATTGGACTTTATTGGGGATGCCGTCTTGGTTGCTCATAATGCGAGCTTTGATGTCGGCTTTATGAATGCGGCTTGTGAAAAGTGTCATCAGGAACGAATCAAGAATCCGGTGATCGATACCTGGCCTTTAGCCCAGGCCATGTTGCCGGATGCGAAACGATATAATTTAGGAAGTGTATGCCGACAATATGGCGTCAGCTATGATGGCGAAGGGGCGCACCGTGCCGATTATGATGCCGAAGTTCTTTCCCAAGTCTTATGTCATATGCTCAATCGTTTTGATACGGAAGCGACCTTGGATGATTTGATGTTGAGTGATCCGCAAAGTTTTAAGAAAGTACGACCGATGCATGCAACCGTGTACGCAAAGAACAAAGAAGGTTTAAAAGAACTGTTTGAGCTGATCACTTTGAGTCATACCCAATATTTATCGACAGAAACCGCAGCCGGAGAACCTAGAATTCCTCGTTTTGAATTGGAAGCGAAACGGAAAAACGGCAATCTTTTGATTGGCTCTAGTTGCCAGAACGGAGAGATCTTTGATCTGGCCCATACACGGGATGCGCAAAGTCTGGAAGAGGCAATGGATTTTTATGATTATGTCGAGATCCAGCCTTTGGCTTGTTATGCCAACTTGCTGCAGATGCGCGGACGAGGAAAGGCGATCCAAAGTGCAGAAGATCTCAAAAAGATCTTAGGGTATATTCTGGAGGCCGCCAAGAAAAAGAATAAATTGGTGATTGCGACAAGCGATGCCCACTATGTACATCCTCATCAAAAACGGGTGCGTGACATTTATATCAATGCCAAGGCCATTGGCAATGCCAGACATCCGCTTTATATCTATGATGAAAGCATGCGTAGAGCGTGCAAATCGCCAGATCAGCATTTTTTAACGACGGAAGAGATGCTGGAAGCCTTTGATTGGCTGGAACCGGAGCAAGCTCACCAGATCGTGGTTACCAACCCGAATCGATTAAAAGAGCAAACGGAACCGATCTATCCAATCAAGGATAAACTGTATCCGCCGGATATTGAGGGATCGGATCAAAAATTAAGAGATATTTGTTTTGAGACTGCGCATAAGATGTATGGAGAAAAGCTGCCGGAAATCGTCGAAAAAAGATTGAATCGCGAACTAGACAGTATTATTGGACACGGATACTATGTGGTTTACTATATTTCGCATCTCTTGGTGAAAAAAAGCAATGAGGATGGCTATCTGGTGGGAAGTCGAGGATCGGTAGGATCCAGTTTTGTGGCGACAATGTCCAACATTACCGAAGTCAATCCCTTGTCTCCGCATTATGTGTGTCCGCATTGTCATCACTATGAGTTTATTGAGGATGAGGAAGTCAAATCTGGTTTTGATTTGCTGGATAAACCTTGTCCAAAATGTGGAACGATCATGCGCGGCGATGGTCAAGATATTCCGTTTGAGACGTTCTTAGGATTTGAAGGGGACAAAGTTCCCGATATCGACTTGAACTTCTCAGGAGACTATCAGGCCAATGCGCATGCCTTTACTAAAGAGATCTTTGGAGAAGATCATGTCTTCCGTGCCGGAACTGTAGGGACTGTACAGGAAAAAACGGCATATGGATATATCAAAGGCTACGAAGAGGAAATGGGGATCGAACCATTCTGTGAAGCCAAACGTGTCGATCTGGCCAAAGAGTGCGAAGGTGTCAAACGAACAACGGGCCAGCATCCGGGTGGTATCGTTGTGGTTCCTTTGGATATGGATGTTCATGATTTTACGCCGGTCCAATATCCGGCCAATAATCCAAATGCCGAATGGAAGACAACGCATTTCGACTTCCATCAGATCCATGACAATATCTTGAAATTTGATATTTTAGGCCATGTGGATCCGACCGCTATGAAAATGCTGGAGCGGATCACAGGTCTGGATGTGCGCCAACTGCCGATGAATGACCCGGAAACGATGGCAATTTTCTCTGGCTTGGATTCGTTAAAGATCGATACGACGCGATACAATGAAGTGACCGGAGCTGCCGGGATCCCTGAGTTTGGAACACGCTTTGTTCGCGGAATCTTGGAAAAGACAAAACCTACGACCTTTGCCGAACTTGTCAGTATTTCTGGTTTGAGCCATGGAACGGATGTTTGGCTGGGAAATGCGGAAGAGCTGATCAACAACGGGACTTGTGTATTGAGCGAAGTTATCGGGTGTCGTGACGACATCATGGTTGATTTGATCCAAATGGGACTGCAGCCCAAACAAGCATTTACGATCATGGAAAGTGTTCGTAAAGGCAAGGGACTCAAGGACGAATGGATCGAATCCATGAAAGCCAACCATGTGCCGGACTGGTATATCCAATCGTGTCAGAAGATCAA
>NZ_CALVBG010000043.1 GCF_944325745.1 uncultured Faecalicoccus sp.
ACACTCATTGGAAATGGATTAGGTTTCTGAAATACCATTCCTACGCGTTTTCGCAAGGTATTGACCTCAATATCTTTATAGATATTTTGACCATCTAACAGGAAATCTCCAGTGATTTTGCATCCTTCTACCAAATCATTCATTCGGTTGATTGATTTTAAAAGCGTACTCTTTCCGCAACCGCTAGGCCCTATGAAACTAGTGATCTCATTGGCTTTGATATCCATTGTGATGCCATGCAGCGCATGAAAATCACCATAATATAAATTTACATCTTGTATCGATAGTTTTACTTCACTCATATTACTCATCCATTTATCCTTTCACTAACTTACGTCCTAAATAAGAAGATAAGCTATTCATCACAATCACAAACACCAACAATACCACCGCAACTGCACAAGCTTGTTCCGTATAAAGCCCTTCACTCATCAAACGATACATATGGACAGCCAAAGTGCTGCCTGGTGCAAAAATATTCGTGCAGACTTGTGCAACTGTACCGGAAGTATAAATCAAAGCTGCTGTTTCTCCAACAATTCGACCCATACTCAACACGATTCCAGACATAATACCAGGAATCGCACTAGGCAGAATGATGCGGAAGATCGTTCTTAGTTTTCCGGCTCCTAGACCAAAGCTTCCCTCACGGTAGGAATCAGGTACCGCCACTAAGGCTTCCTGCGTTGTACGCATGATCGTAGGAAGAACCATGATGGCTAAAGTCAAAGAACCTGCCATAATACTCAATCCCATTTTCATAGAGATGACAAACATCAAAGAGCCAAATAATCCATATACAATACTCGGGATTCCAGATAGTGTTTCTGTCGTTAATAGAATCACCTTGACCAGTTTAGACCCCCGCTTAGCATATTCAACAAGATAAATTGCCGAGAAGATGCCAATGGGAGCAGCAATGACCAATGTCATCAATACAACAATAATTGTATTGATAATAGCCGGCATCATACTTACGTTATCTGTATTATATTCCCATTCAAACAAAGATGGTTTTAAATTTGGAACTCCACGAATCAAAATATAAGCAATAATAAACAACAGACATAGAATAGTAATCGCTGCTGCAATATGCGTCAGAAGCGACAGCGCAAACGAGACACGATCTTTTTTTTGTTTCATTATGCCTTAGCCTCCTTCCGTTTTAAAGCTGAAAAGGAAAGATTTATGATCATAATAAACACAAACAAAACAACAGCCGTAGCAATCAGTGCTTCTCTATGCAGACCTGTCGCATATCCCATCTCTAAAACGATATTGGCGGTCATAGTTCGTACACCATGCAATAAACTGCCAGGGACCACCGCTTGATTTCCAGCTACCATGATGACCGCCATCGTTTCTCCAATGGCTCGCCCCACTCCTAAAATCACTCCAGCGAGCACTCCAGATTTTGCGGCCTTCAAACAAACAAAGTAGACACTTCTTTCATGACTGGCACCCAAAGCCAGACTGCCTTCATAGTAAGAATCTGGAACTGCCTGTAAACTAGCTTCCGATACAGATACAATCGTCGGCAAAATCATGATTCCTAAAAGGATGGATGCCGCCAGGACCGTATTTCCGCTCGTATGGAATGCATCCTGAATCAAAGGTACGATGACTACCAAGCCAAAAAAGCCATATACAATACTTGGAATCCCTGCCAACAACTCAACTGCAGGTTTTACAATACGATAAATTTTTTTAGGACAAAAATACGCCATATATACAGCGGTCAAGATCCCAATCGGAACCCCCACAACAATAGCTCCTGCAGTAACATAGATACTGCCGATAATCATTGGAAATATTCCATAAAGATTGTTGCTGGGAGCCCATTCCATACCTGCCAAAAAGTTCATAGGTCCAATCTTGGCAATAGCAGGAAGACCATTAATAAACAGATAGAAACAGATAAAGAATACGGCTACGATACTAAAACAGGCGGCCAACATGAACACGATTCGCATCGCGTTTTCTCTTAACTGCATGGTTCACATCCTCTCTTCATATAATCGTGTTAAAAAGGGGTTTCCCCCTTTTTGACACTATTTAAATTATTTTTATCTTATTCGGCAACGTCTGCCCAATCTGTAATCTCGCCTGTGTAGATTCCTTTGATCTGATCTGAAGTTAAATTATCTACACTGTTGTTATTGTTAACAATTACGGCGATACCATCGATTGCAATTGTTGTTGGAGTTAAACCAGCAGCTTCTTCGTCTTCTGTTAATTCACGAGAACACATACCGATATCATATACACCAGAGATTGCGTTTTCTGCACCAGAAGTAGAATCTGATTGTTGAACCGAAATATTGGCATCCGCATTGATTTCTTTATAAGCTTCTGCCAGTTTTTCCATAACAGGAGTTACTGAACTTGAACCACCTACAGTTAAATCTCCAGTTGCTCCGTTGGATTCAAAAGTTCCTGTCGTTTCCATTGGGATATATCCTTCTTCTGCAACTACAGCCTGTCCTTCATCAGACATGATGAAATTCATGAAATCTTGTCCTAATTCGCTAACTTCTCCAGTTGTACAAATCAAGAATGGACGGCTTACAGAATATTCACCGTTTTCAATATTTTCCTGTGTAGCTTCTACACCATCGACTTTAACTGCTTTCACTGTATCGTTCAGTGAACCTAATGAGATATAACCAATCGCATAGTCATTTCCCTCAACAGTCGTCATCATGACTGAAGTAGAGTTTGTGATTTGAGCACTGCTAGTCGTGTTATCCTTTTCGCCATCATCAATTCCTAATAATTCTGTAAAGGCTCCACGAGTTCCAGAACCATCTTCACGGCTGACAACCGTAATTGTTCCTGAAGCTGTTCCTTCAGCACCATCTTCTGCTGTACCGCTTGAGCAGCCTACCAATGCAGTAGCACTTAATCCAAGAGCTAACATTCCTTTTATAAATTTGTTCATTTTTTTCATCCTCTTTTCTTTTACATGAATAGTGTATAAAAGAAATGTTAAGCGCCTAGAATAGAAATGTTAAATCTATGTAAAATGGAATCTTTACCGAACAAACAGCCAAACCATATAAATAACATAAGTTAGAACCATGCAAAGCCCGCATCTCCGGTTCAAACCCCATTTTTTTACAACACCGTAATATATTATAGAAACAAGAAGTAATACCAGGCAATCTTGTGCTGCCCAAATATCCACTTTCATAGGCCGCAGGGTGCCAGAAATACCTAATATACATAATATATTGAAAAGATTGGAACCAATCACATTGCCCATCGCAATTTCATTTTCTCCCTTTCTTGCAGCCACAATACTGGTCATTAATTCTGGAAGAGACGTTCCAATCGCAACAATAGTTAATCCAATCAACGACTCACTCCATCCCCATAGTCTAGCTAGATTCGAAGCTCCTTCTACAACAAGCTGTCCTCCCGCAATGATTGCGGCGATGCCTGCCAATAAAAAGAATATCAATCTCCCTAAGGATTTCGTGGATCTGACAGACTGCTCTTGTGTTTCTTTGGCAGAACGGATCTGCTTTGTCAGCAAAGCACCAAAAAGGACCAATAAGAGGATCGATTCCCAGCGTGAAATATCTTGATGAATCAGAATAAACACCAATAACACACCGCTGACATATATCGACCATGGCCAATCTCTTCGCATTAAAACACTATGAATTGCCAAAGGATAGATGCAGGCACTCGCTCCGGCAACAACCAATAGATTAAAAATATTTGAACCAATCACATTGCCTACAGCAATTTCATTTGAGCCTTGTATGGCCGCCGTTACCGATACCGCTAGTTCTGGCATACTGGTTCCAAACGCAACGATCGTCAATCCGATCACCACCGAAGAAACTTTCATTCGATAAGCCAAACCCGAGGCATTATCGACAAACAAGTCCGCTCCTTTGACTAACAAGAAAAATCCTAATACTACAAACAATGCAGGAACTAACATATCTCATTCCTCCTTCTAAAAAAAACCGACATTCTGTCGGTTCAATCTTTATTCTGTTCTAAACCCAAAATCATATTTTCTGCCCAAGTCGTATAGAAGGATTGTAAAAAATGCACACCATCTGCTTGATAAATCGGCGCATCTCCATTTTGGGAAATCTCTGTATTATCTATATAGATCCATCCATTTTCCTGACACATCGACTTGACTTTCGCATTATATTCATCCACTTTGTTCCAGGGAGGAGATTCTGCCACTGCTTCATCCGTCGCGGGAATGATGGAATTTACCGCAATCGTCGCATCCGGACAACGCTCTAATACTTTCTGGATCTGTTCTTGGTAGACCTTATCGTATCCGCCCGCATCATCAAGCTGCATCCCCATATCGTTAACTCCATAAGAAAAGAATATATACGTCGGATTGATTGTCTCTACTTGGTCTAACCAATTTGATATGTATTCGACCGTGTCCCCGCTATCCGCCAGCACATGAGAATCCGGGAAAAAATGATATACACTAAATCCCATTGCGCGAGAATCGCCAAAAATTACGGCATCATCAAATAAAGCGAACAAATCGACCTTGCCTTCATCGATCCCTTGTTGCAATTCTTGGTATTTTGTATCTTTTAATTTTTCAGAAAGATCATCTACTGCTTTTTCTTCTTGTTGCTTTAAATACTCCTGGCCCTGTGACAGCACCGTATTTCTTGGCAACGCAAGGATGCCAAGGATACAAACAGCTAAACAAGCGATGGAAATCAAGGCGATCTTTACTGGTTTTTTTAATCTTCTTTTTGTCTTTTTCATAAATTCTGTCTTTATTCTAGCACAGTCCTCCATAAAACAGAAGTGTATTTGAAATGTGTACATTTGTATTTATTTTTTGAACATTTTGCTTGATTTTTAAGAATTCGCTCGTATAATAATGGGTATTACACGAAAGGTATGATGAAACTATGACAAGAGTTTATAACTTTAGTGCAGGCCCGGCCTGTCTACCCGAATGGGTCCTAAAAAAAGCGGCGGAGGAAATGCTGGATGCACATGAAAGCGGTATGAGCGTTATGGAAATGTCCCACCGCTCTTCTGAATTTCAATCCATCCTGGATACATGTAAAGAGCGTCTTTGTCGTTTGATGAATATTCCAGAAGACTACGAGATCTTATTTTGTCAAGGCGGCGGAACAATGCAGTTTTCCATGGTTCCTTTAAATCTGTTAAAGCACAGCGCCGATATCATCAATACCGGACAATGGACGAAGAAAGCCATTATGGAGCATGAAAAACTGGGGACAACTCATGTGATCGCATCCAGTGCTGATGCAAACTTCACATATATCCCCAAAATCACACAGAATGATTTGAGTCCTGATAGCGATTATTTGTATATCTGCGAAAACAATACGATCTATGGAACGAAATATAAAGAATTGCCTCCTCACGAAGGAAAACTTCTCGTTGCCGATCTCAGCAGCTGTATTCTTAGTGAAAAGACCGATGTTTCAAAATACGATCTGATCTTTGCGGGAGCCCAGAAAAACATGGGGCCTGCCGGCGTCACGATCGTGATTATCAAAAAAGATCTGATTGGTCATGTCAAAGAGAATATTCCTTCTTTATTGGATTATAAAACATATGCAGACAATGACTCAATGTACAATACACCTCCTTGTTATTCCATCTATATGGTTGGTCTAGTATTGGAATGGTTAGAAAAAGAAATTGGCGGTTTAGACGAAATGGAAAAATTGTCCCATAAACGTGCCAAAATGCTTTACGATTATATTGACTCTTCAAATCTGTATTCTAACCCTGTCGTCAAAGAGGACCGTTCCTATACCAATATTCCTTTTGTGACAGGAAACGCTGATTTGGATAAAAAATTTGTCAAAGAAGCCAAAGAAGCTGGTTTAGTAAACCTGAAAGGGCATCGAACGGTCGGCGGCATGCGCGCCAGCCTCTATAATGCGATGCCAATCGAAGGGGTTGAAGCTTTGATTGAATTTATGAAAAAATTTGAAAAGGAGAATCTCAACGCATGTACAAAATAAAACTTTACAATAATATTGCTCCTATTGGAATTCAACAGTTCACAGCAGATTATGAAGTCGGAGATGACATCGAAAATGAAGATGCGATCCTGGTTCGAAGCGCCAATCTTCATAATATCGAATATAGCGATCACTTAAAGTGCATCGCTCGGGCGGGAGCTGGTACTAATAATATTGACATCGATGCTTGTACACAACGCGGCATCGTAGTTTTCAATACCCCGGGAGCGAATTCCAATGCCGTCAAAGAACTTGTATTTGCCGGTATGTTGCTTGCGTCTCGTGATATCTATGGAGGAATCTCATGGGCAAAGACTCAACAAAACAATGAAAACCTTGCCAAAGACATGGAAAAACAAAAGAAAAAATATGCAGGGACCGAATTGAATCAAAAAACATTGGGTGTCATCGGATGCGGAGCCATTGGTGTCCAAGTTGCCAACTTGGCTCTTCGTTTTGGCATGAAGGTTCGCGGCTATGATCCTTTTATGTCCATAGATGCCGCATGGAACTTGTCGCGGTATGTCCATCATGATAGCGACATAGATGATTTATTTCGAAATAGTGACTTTATCACGATTCATATTCCATTAAATGAAAAAACCAAAAATACCATCAACAAAGAGACCATTGCTCAAATGAAGGACGGAGTCAAGATTTTGAACTTTGCCCGTGGCGGCTTAGTCAATAACGATGATATCTTGGAAGCTTTGAATACCGGGAAAGTGGCAAAATATGTCACAGACTTCCCAACCCCTGAGCTAGTCAATCATCCAAACGTGATTGCCATCCCGCATTTAGGCGCCTCCACTGCCGAAAGTGAAGAAAACTGTGCCATCAAAGCAGCACAAGAAACCATGCATTATCTGCAATACGGAAACATTCGAAATTCTGTGAATTTCCCTGACTGTTATATGGATTTCAACGCTCCGTTCCGCATCTGTGTGATCCATCACAACGTTCCAAAAATGATCTCCCAGATCACAAATTCACTATCTCACGATAATGCCAATATTGAAAACTTAATGAACAAATCTCGTAATGAGATTGCCTATACGATCCTGGATCTTGATAAGGAAGCCAGTCCGGAAACGATCCAAAAAATCGAAGCCATTCCAGGTGTTGTAAAAGCCAGAACGTATCGGAGACAACCTCTATGATCGATGCTCATGTACATTTGGAAAATGGACCTCTGAGCAAAGAATATGTATTTGAATTCATAGACACTGCCCTAGAGAAAGGAATCGACCATCTGCAGATTCTCGATCATACGCATCGCTTTTATGAATTTCGAGAAATGTATGCAGATATATGCCAGGCAGACCCTAGACAAAAAGCCTGGTTTGAAAAGAAACAGAAAAACTCGATCCAGGACTTTATAAAACTGAAAGAAGAGGTCGAACAAGAAGCGCTGCCCTTAAAAGTATCTTGGGGATTGGAAGTTTGTTACGAAAAAGAAAGAGAGCCCTTTCTTCGTTCCATTCTTCCAAGTCTACCTTTGGATTTTTTTGTAGGGAGCGTTCACTCTATCGACCATTATCTATATGATATCGGCGCTTTCAGTGAAGAATTGGTTTGGGAGAAAATGGATAATTCCACGATCTATAAAAAGTATTATCAAGAATTAGAACAATGTATTGCCTCTGATCTTTTTGATCAAATCGGACATCCTGATGTGATCAAATTATATCAGCTGGATCCGGGTTATGATTTGCACCCCACTTATGAAAAGTTGGCGCAACTAGCTCATGAACATCATGTCTGCATGGAAGATAATACCGGGGCTTACTATCGTTATAATCACCCGGAAATTGGATTATGTCCAGATTTTCGAAAGATCCTCAAACACCATCAAGTCCCTATCGTATGGGCTAGCGATGCCCATTATCCCGAGCATGTAGCCATGGCTTATGACGAATTAAAAGGAGCTCAATTTCTATAACGAGCTCCTTTTTTTATAGTCGTACTTTTCGCGCTTCCATATAAAAGCGTTTTTCGTCCGCTTCTCCCATTGAAAATGTCTTACGGGGCAAGACCCCGCCAGCCATAATGGCAGGAAACAAAGAATTTTTATCAATACGGTCTAAAAAGATTCCACAGTTCGATGGATCCTGCAACAAGGTCATCATCGCTTCCTGTCCATGAATATAATCAATCGAAGCTTGTGGATGCGTATTCAAATACTGATCCAAATAATTTTGTAAGATGTCAATAGGCAGTCGATCATCAGATTTCACAAGGCCTATTTTCTTCTCTATCGAGCCCTGATGAAAATAGATCTCATTTCCTTCCTTAATCGAAATATTCTGATCCTGACAGTACTTTTCAAACCCCGGATACAGATCTTTGAGATCCGTATGGAATAGAATGCGGTGGATTGGTTCAAAGATCAAAGCCGGACTATGCAGATTCACCAGTTCTACCATCGCAAAACGGGCCGGATGATCCAATCTCTGCTGGTCGTTTAATTGAATTTTGATCTTTTCCCAACAAGCTTTAGCCGTTGCCAGGGAATGATTGCCATCCCCCACGGCCAAGAACAAACCGTCCGCATCTTTCTGCATCGTCATCAAGCGAGATTCGACTTCTTCGGCCTCTTTTCCTTGGATCGCATATCCAGTAACATGCCCCCCATTCATCATCAGATCAAAATCATATAACACCGGAAATTTTTCTCTCTGATCGGCCAGAACTTCGATCAGCTGTTTTTGCGAATCATCGATCAAAACCATGACATGGCTAAGTTCTAGCAGGGCATCCTGGCGGATCCGTACACGAGGCGGGATACGCGATTCGATCGTTCCCTCGGTAGCACGGATCGGACAATCGGTCTGCGGATCATAATCATAAGCTTCCAGATCAATGACACCGACCAATCCGTATCGATCTCCTGAAAGTGTGGATCGCTTCAACAAGACAAAACCATTCTGGACCTTTTCTTCCAAAATTCCATCTTGCAGATAGCGTTTCATCGTTTGCTGGATCGTTTGAATTCTTTGATCACCTTGCGACAGAAAAGCTTCAGGATAAATCAAATGAAGGCAAGACGGTTTGTCTTGTACTTGCTTTTGCACCTCGGTCCAATACTCTGGCTGACTCGTATACTGATCACAGGCAATCACCGCCCAACGGGCTGGATCAATGGATGCGTTGGGCAAATAAAAGGTTCCACTTTGAAAACAAGGCTTCATAGTCTTCCTCCTTAAAAATCTTTTTCCAGTTCCTGGATCTGCTTGCATAATCTTTCCAATACTGGTGTAGGAATCGAAAGCTTTTGTGCCAAAGGAATGATCGTCAATGAGAATAATGGCAGTTCCGTCTTTCGATGCGCCAAGATATCTTGTGCCATACTGGGCATTCCATCCGGGCGAAGTGAATTGACCAGCTGGATCCAATCTTGGATATCTTGATGGGTCAAAGCAATCCCTTTCGCGTTAGCTACCGCTTGAACTTCTTTCATGGCCGCAATAAATTCAGATTGATACGGCTGATGATCCTGACATCCGCCATATCCAACTTGATGCGCGGCACAAACTTGATTGATCCCGCAGTTCAACATCAATTTATTCCATTGTTCACGAACGATGTCTACACATTTTCGATAAGGAATCGAATAATGAGAAAAAAAGGCTTTTAATTCCTCCACTTTCGATTGTTGTCCAGGGGTTTCACTGCCAAACAAGATCTCTCCCACATGAGAATAATCCACAGTACCATTTAAATAGGTAGAATCCATGCCTTGGACAATACACCGAATCACGGCATCTTCTCCATATACTTTGCGACATTCTTCCTCGCTGCGAATCCCATTCAAGCAGGAAAGAATGATCGTATCTTGATTCACAAAAGGGGCAATCTCTTGGATCGCAGAAGATAAGCCGGCGTATTTGGTACAGATCATGATCAAATCTAGCGGCTCTCCTGATGTGACATATTGAAAATCGGGGAAATGCCCATTCACTTCCAAAGGTTCTTGTTCATAACGCTTTTTACGATCCTCGTCGACAATGAACACCACATCCTGACATCCATTTTTTAACAATAACGTTCCATATAAGGCCCCGATTGCTCCGCGGCCCACAATCCCAACTTTTTGAATCATTTAATTATCCTCTCGAGCATTTACCATGCCTACGCCCCATACGATCAAGATCAGGGAAATCAAGCTTGTCAAAGAAAATGCCTGTTGTGTTTCCTGTAACATCAGCACACTCAATAAAACACCCATCACCGGAATCAGGCAGCTAAAGATCCCCACTTGGCTGACCGGATGATTGGATAATAAGATCCCCCATAAGGTATAAGCGCAAGCAGAAACAAATGCCAAATGAAATAAAACGACAATTCCTGCACTGTTTGCCAATGCCAAATGGCCACCCATGCAAGATCCTATGAGAATTAAAACAAGACCTCCCAAAAAGAACTGATAGCCGCTCAACATCACCGCATCATCCGTTTCGGTAAATTTTTTGATAAAAGCCGCACTGAGTGCCGAACAGAGCTGTGAGATCAGCACAAACCCATCTCCTCCTAACGAGACGCTTTGTAAGTCTTGTATATTCATGATCAGTATACCAAAAAATCCCAATAAACAGCCGATAACTTTACGAAGATCCAATCGTTCATAATGAAATAATATACTGGCGACCAACAGCGCAAAAAAGGCACTGGTACCACTAATGATCGAGCCGTTGACACCGCTGGTATGCGCCAGACCAATATAGTAGAAAAAATATTGTCCGGCCGTTTGAAAAAAAGCCAAAACAGGAATCGCTCTTATAGACGATTTAGTCGGAATCAGCAAGCGTTTTTGAAGTAAACTTCCTATGATCAAAACCAAGATCCCGGCACAAGTAAAGCGCAAGCCCGCAAACAATAAGATACTGGGAGTATCCGAAGCCGAAATGGAAAACAATCGATAGCCTGTCTTTATAAAAGGAACTGCACTTCCCCACAAGGCACAGCAGAAGATTGCCGTTAAGATCAACACGCTGCGCCGTTTCCAAAATGTTCTCTGCATAAGAAAAAGGAAGTAGATTGCTCTACTTCACAAATTGTACGATTGCCATAGGAGCAGCATCCCCTTTGCGGATCCTTGTC
>NZ_CALVBG010000044.1 GCF_944325745.1 uncultured Faecalicoccus sp.
AAACGGTCGCGGTCTTTACTGGATACATTGTCTTCGTTGATATCCATCTCCTGGAAATAGAGAGATGTCAGGATATCCGCTGCCGACAAGGATCCGCCCGGATGTCCGCTTTGTGCCGTATAGACCATCGTCAGGATATTCTTTCGTATATTCAATGCATGTTGTTCTAATTCTGTCATGTTCTATCGGTCTCCTCCTTTTTAATAAACAGAAAACCAGCAGGATCTAAATCGCTGCTGGTCCTTTGCCTGGAAACAGGATCATTTAAACGTCCTCATTTCCCGATCCATCTGGCAAGAATTATCCAAAGATCTTGTCTTGTTCCTGACGGATCTTATAAATCAACGTATTTGTATCGATTTCAACGTCATCATAAGTCAACAGCTGACCTTTTTTAACGTCTTTTTTCAATACAGCATTCTTGTTGATGAGTCCAAACGGAACATAACCTTCTTGTTTAGCGTGTTCATGCGTATCGATCGATCCATAAGTTGTATATCCACCGATACCATCGAGTTTTTCTCCGGCTTTCATATCTTTCTTAGCCACTGTGATAACCTCAGATACTAATCCGCCTTTTGGTACGATTACGCCTTCATGATAGATTACGGCACGTCCAATCGTTAATGGAGTTTCAAGGTTACACAAGTGATATGGACGATACAGAGTCCATAATGGTCCAGGACCCATGCTGTGGTATTGCATCTGGTAAGCAATTTCTTCGTTATCTGTTGAAACGGTTACGAATACACCTGGAGCGATACCACGAACATATTCAACAACGCCGTGTTTATTCAGGATACCATCATCCTCTTTTAAACGATACATATCGTTCAAGCCCTTCACGTCACAAGCGATACCATGACCACCGATTACATCTGGAACTAAACCAGTTGCATTGGACATAGCGGCCATTTCAACCATTGTTTTCGTACCATCTTTAAATGCACATAGCATCTTTGGAGACATTTTACGACGTGTAGCTTCTTCAAGAACTGTATCTGGGTTACATTCACGATCGATACGGTTGTTTTTTCCTTTACCGATAACTTCAACTTTCAAGCCCATTGCTTCTGCGAAGTCATACAATTCCATAACAGCACCCGGTTCGTCACCATTTGTACCTGTGTAAACAACACCAGCTTCTTGCGCTTTTTTATACAAGTAAGGCCCGATAACAACATCAGATTCAACATTCATCATAATAATGTGTTTCTTAGCAGCGATAGCATCCAATGCGATCTTAGCGCCAACATCCGGCACACCGGTAACATCAACGACTACATCAATTTCAGGGACTTTCGTTACTAAATCAGAATCATTTGTCGCAACATATTTTCCTGCTTTGATTGCTGCAGATGCTTCTTCCACGTCTGTTGTCTTTACGATTTGATCTGGATGAACTCCACCATATTCAAATGCGTGTACAGCTAAGTCAATATTGATATCGGCACAGATGGCAGGTCTTTCACCTTTGATCATTACCAATTCTGTAACCATACCGCGGCCCATCTGACCAGCACCAACGACACCGACCTGGATAGGTTTTCCTTCAGCTTCTAAAGCTGCTAATTTTCTGTTCATGTTATACATAAATATCTTGCCTCCTTTTTTTCCTTATCGATCACTGATTATTTATGTAACAGATTAATCTTTACTGATAATTTCGATTGTACCGCCTTTTTTGAGTTGTTCTTCTGTGATTCGCTCCCCAACCAGCTCGATCATTCCTGGACGTTCAGCTTCTGGAGTTCCGTTGAAACAAAGCGTACAATGGCCCAATTGTCTCAAGGTATTCAAAGCTTCCCAGCCTACTGCACTGATTGTGTACTCAACACCGCAAATCTTCATGATATCCCCGGGAGCCGGATCTGCTTTCAATTCACTCTTGGAATGAAGAACGCAGATCTCCGCTAATTCCGGTGGTGCATCATCGTTAAAGATGATGATGAAGTTGCATGCGTCGTTCAAGAAATCACAGGCATAATCTCCCATTCCGGTAACAGTAGCCTGATATTTGATCATACGCAACCCCTACTATGAATACAATCCAATACTGAATACAAAGGCGATGGCTACAGCTAACGGACCTGTGATAACACGAGAATACAATACAGCTGGAACCCCGTATTCGATCGTTTCTGGCTCAGCTTCTCCTAAAGACAAACCTACTGGAACGAAGTCGCCACCTACCTGAGCATCGATTGCGAACAAGGCTGGCAAGGCGAATTGAGCCGGAATATTTCCTAAACCAATCTGAGCACCTAACAATGTTCCTACAACCTGTGCAATTACAGCACCTGGACCAAGGATCGGCGAAAGGAACGGAAGGGCACAAACTAATGAAATAATAAGCATTCCTGGCAATGTAGAACACATTGGAGAAATTGTATTGGCAATAACATCGCCTAAACCACTATAAGAAATGATACCTAAAATTGTAGAAGTAAAGGCCATGAACGGCAATACGTTCTTGATAACCATATCGATGGTTTCACGACCAGCCGCAAAGAATTTATTAACGACTTTACCAACACCAATACCGATACGAGTGATGATATTCGGTTTCTTTTGAGGTTCTTCAGAAGTTGTTTTTGGAGCTTCTTCAGCCGGTTTTTCTTCAGCTACAGCTTCAGAAGCTGCAGGCTGTTCTACAGTTTCATCTGTAAATGTGATATTTTCTTCTTTAACGTCGGAAACATAAAGTTCTTCAACGATAAACTGTGCCAAAGGACCCGATTTACCAACCGGTACTAAGTTTACAGTCTTAATTCCTTTTTTACAGTAAACACCGCAACGAGCAACTCCGCCACAGTCGATGACAGCCAAGCAGATTTGTTCATCTGGTGCAGTGGTTTTGAATCCATCCAATACTTCACAACCGGTCATTTCCCCGATTTTCTTAGCTAAAGGATTCACACCGCCTGTTGTAACACACAAGATCTTGTTACAAGTTTCTGTTGGAGCGATTACTAACGGTCCACCCCAACCGCTGTTTCCACGAGTAATTTTTACATTTCTATACATCTGTCATTCCCCGCTTCCTTTAGGCCTTGTTTCTCGTTAAGATCGCAAAGATCTTTTCTGTTAATAAACCACGAATGAAAATTACGATAACACCTACAATAAAGTAACGAATGGCTAACTCACCAGTGTTCAAACCTAAAGTAGTGATACCGGCAGAAATACCCATGTAGACAAACAATTCACCAGCATTTGCATGTGGGAACAAACCTGTAACTGGGTGAACGAAACTTACAGCTGCATCGTAGTAGGCTGGTTTGTATTTTTCTTCTACGAAACGTCCGAAAGTGTAGCACATCGGGTTACCTAAACAGATAACCGCTAAGATAGGCAGAACCGTATAACGACAAATCGTATACTTGGTAATTTTACGAGCAAAGTTTTCTACCTTTTCTTCACCAATCAGTTTGATTACGGAGTTGATGGCAGTCATCAAGCAGACCAGCGTAGGAATGATTCCGGTTACCCAAGAAACAAACTGTTCGCCGCCGGCTGAGAAGAGTCCCATAAAACCTTCAGCAATCATCGAAATAAATTCCATATGCGCTTCCTCCTAAAATAATAATGGAATTATGAGATGTCTGATGTCGAATCAGTCGGCCGTTACCAATTCATCATCAGCCTCTGCTTTGTCGAAGCGTGTCTCCAGCGCTTCCAAAGCTTGTATATACCCTCGATAGCGTTTCTGTTCTTTTTCATCCATGGATCTGAAATCTTCTAGAAACGAATCGATTGATACCCCTACTAACTTCTTCCCTATCAATGTGTCGATAGGATGGCACTTGGCCAGGAAGGTTTTTCCATCCATAACCTCGCATCCTGTAATAATGCGATTGTTGTCACAAGCAAGAATGACCAAATATCCATTAAAGAATCTTCCTCGCTTTTGGCCGATTCCTACATTTCCTAATTTGTGAACGCGGCGAATCGACTTTTTAAAATTACGGATCTGAAAGACCCCTCCAAGACTTTGCATGAGAAACAGCACAAAGACAAAGATAAACAATCCAATCAGTTCTCTTGGCATTCTGCCGCCTCCTTATCTAATAACTCAATCATCTTTTGCACACAGCTGACGTCTGTGATCAGAATATTGACTTTTTGTGAACGAATAACACCTAATACAGCTTGTCCTTTATTGCGCCCCACTGCGATACCGACACGGTTAGGGATCGTGACAAGCTGTTCCTTGCGTAATCCCATCACACGATCATTGAAATCGCTGAACGCTTCTTCATTTCCGTTGGCATCAACCAGCTTTAACAAGCAGTCTCCTACCACACCCTTTTTTGAAAACTCTTGAAGTTCTTCGGGTGTCAGGTATCCACTTTGCGATAATGTACCATCACGATCCGTACATCCGATACCCATCACGACGGTATGAAGTTTGGCAAAAAGATCAGTAACTTTACGAATCGATCGTTCTTCCAAGAAGCCCTTCATGATGTCGCGATTATTGAACATCGCCGGGGCATAAAACGGAATCGAAGAACCGCCAAACTTTTTCGCAAAGGCTGCCGCAATATCATTGGCATGGAATCCTTCGTTGGATTGTCCATATCCAACGCCGCCGACCACCGGCACAAAGATCGCATCTCTTTCATCGACGAGTTCTTTTGAATTCGCGATGTTATACAAAGTCCGGCCCATCGAAACTCCGATATAATCTTTGTCTCGAAAGATCCGTGACAGATATTTTAAAGCTTCTTCATTCACACGTTCCTGATGTTCGAACTGTGTCTCAAATTCATTCTCATCGATGATCAAAACTTCCTTTAGATGAAGTCTGTCCTCTAATTTACGTTCCAAGTCGTCATACATGCTTCCATACACGTTGATCACATCGATCTTGACGATTCCTTTTTCCTTACCGGCCTGCAGCAGACGAGAGACCGTTGTCCTTGAAATCCCTAAGCGGTCGCTGATTTCTTTTTGCCCTAAACCATCTTTGTAGTAAAAGTGGCAGCATTTATAAATTAATCTCTCATCATCAATAATCTTTTTCATTTTTTAGCCTGTAATGTAAGCGTTTTCTACTTTTTCCAGTTATAGCGTACCTCCATTTTCATAATGTTGTCAATATTTTAGAGGTGAACATTTGTTTAAATTGATTTGATATTTATTTCACTTATACAATTGTTTATTTTCGTCGTTTTTTAACATGTGCCTTACTCTATTTTTCTTGAAGACAGTTTACCAACCGCTGATTTTCCCAAAAACAGCGATTGATTTTCTTGGATTGTCACTAAAGATTTTCATTGATTCTAATACCGTTCATTTTTATAATGAAATGGTCAAAGGAGTTTTACCATATGAAAAAATCATCTATTTTAGAGGTCCGCAGTTTTATTCTGGGCGTCTTATATCTCATTTTTGGAGTCTATTGTCTCAGCACGATCTTTTCTTCCGCATCTCTTTTAACCAAAATATTCTATGCCGCCCTATTTATCTTCGTCTTTGCGATCGCCCTATACACAGAATATTTGCGCATGCTTTATAATAAGGCAATCAAATCCATCGCCAGCGAAGCAAAACCGCAACAAGGACGAGAACAATATGATCATCTTTTAAAAAGAGATCCCTTCGATTCCTATAAACAATCGGAGATCTTATTTGACACTTTGTATTATGCCGATATGTTGGAACCTAAAAAGCTGTTAAAATCTATTGAAGATCATAAAAAATACTATGAAGAACATGAAGAAAATATGATCGTCCTCTATTACAATCAATATTATGCGCATTTTCTATTAAATGATCTGGAAGCGATGAAAAAAGATTATACTCCGCTTGTTCGGCTCGAAAAAAAAGAAAGAGATCGTCAAGACCTCTCTCCGCTTTACGGTAAAAAATTTATCGATGCTCTATATCTATTCATCACAAAGGAATATGACCGCAGTTATGAGTTCTTTCAATCCATGAACCCGGAAACCATGAATGCGCGTGAAAAACTCCACTACTACTATCATTTTTATCGTTTATGCCAAGCGATGCATAAGGATGAAAAAGCAGAAAACATCAAAAAGAAAATGTTGAGGATTAAAGGAACATCTCCTATTCTCGACAAAATCAAGTAAAAGTCGGTCCCCCGACTTTTTTTAAATTGAATAGGCCCAAAGTCCTTGAGTTTGTGAGGCAATGGTATCCAGATCCCATAGTTTCTGAGTGCGGGATGGACTGTTGGGGTCATGCACCACTACTTTTCCATCCTTAAGCCCCGCCAACATGATGAAATGGCCGGTTTGCGTAAAATCTCCCGGAAGCATACTGCTGACGATCATTTTTCCATCGGATAACGTTTCCTGGATCGAGGCTGAAGAAACCGCAATCTTTTCGACTTTGATTCCATATTGATCGGCTGCCTGGGTCAAAAAATTCCAGTCTGTTCCGATGCCGTCAACATATAGATTTTCTTCTTCTGCATAATTCGCCAATTTTGTAGGTGTTAAAGAGGAATCTTGAAGCAAGTAGCTAAAGATCATAGAAAGACAAACCGGTGCACAGCCTGTTTGGTAAAAATACGCTTCGCCATACGTGGTATAACCCCATTGAAGGTCCCATTGACACAAATACGGCACTTCACTTAGAGACACATCCAGCTCAACTGGAGCCTTTCCATAGTCTTCTCTTTGCGGATAATGAAGGACAAAATTCATCCGATCCGGATCTTCCAAGGAGAATTCCAATATATCATTGGAATACGCATCAATATTCTTGACGATTGTCTCATAATCTTCGGATCCATCTAACGCTTTTTGTTGCACCTGCGCAAACAATTTTGGATCCATATCTTTCGGACACTCTATACTTTTGATTTCTTCACGATGTTTTTGATCAAAATAAGATACTGTGGCATAGATTCCGCCGCCGATCCCCGCTATGATCAAAATTACCGGAAGAAACAAAAGCAACAGTCTTTGCCAGCGAATTTTTCTTTTTGCCATAGACAGAATTATACCATATTGTCAAATTAATTCTTTTCGTCTTTTCTAATATGTCTTATCATGAAATTAAGAAAACCATGAAGCAGGAGGTGAAATTGAATTATGCTGCATGAAGTGAATTTTCTTTCTTATAATCAACGCGACCAAGTCCAAGGATGGATCTATGTTCCCGCTTGCAAGCCTAGAGGGATCGTTCAGATCATCCACGGTTTTGGAGAGCACTCCCGCCGTTATCTGCACATGATCGCTCATTTTGTAGAGGCAGGCTATATTGTCAGTGCGGATGACCATGTAGGTCATGGAAAGACGGCAATGGTCAGCGGTGTTTGGGGTGACTGGGGTGATAAAGGTTGTCATACCATGATGGAAGATGAACATCAGCTCAAAATGATCACCCAGGAAAAGTATCCTGACCTTCCGTATTTCCTGTTTGGTCACAGTATGGGATCTTTCATCACTCGAGATTTCATTGCCAAATATGGAGACGAACTAGCCGGCGCCACCATTTGTGGAACGGCCGGTATTTTCCGAGGAGCACACGAAACTGCCAAGAAGATCAAACAGGCCATCGATGAAGGAAAAGGTGAAGAAAGCGATCCGACTTTCACAAACGAACTCATGGGATGGATGTGTGAACGATGCGGAACCATCTCCATCGGCAATGAGTGGATCTGTGCAGATCCTTATGTTCAAAAAGATCATGCCGAAGATCCTTTTGATGCCTTCACAAAACCTACAAGCAATCGTTCTTTATATGATTTCACACAGATGATGGCTTGCATTGAAGGAACACAATGGGCCCAAAAAGTTCCTGTCCAACTTCCAATCTATAATATCGGAGGTGACCAGGATCCTGTTGGTGAATACGGCAAAGGAATCTATGAGGTGTCTAACTGGTTAGTGGAGACTGGTCATGACGTTCAAACCAAAGTATATTCTGGATATCGCCATGAAATTCACAACTATTCTCAAATCAAAGATGAAGTTGAACAAGGCATTCTCGATTTCATGGATTCTCATCTCTAATCACTTAAGCCCCAGATCCTGGGGCTTTCTTTGGGTGAAACAAATAAAAAGAATCCGTTCAAACTTGCGGATCCTTGGTATTACTTATTGATGAAAAACATAAACAATCCTATTCCGTGGAAAACGCTTTATTTTTTTAATCATGCCGATTGGATCTGTATGGTTTCATCAATAAAATAATCAATGAAAAATCTATCTTCATTGTGTCATCTTATCTTTGACTTTTCAATATGTAAACATGCACTTAAACAAAATTTCTATGATATTTATCATCATATCATGAGCTTTTTTGGATGAAATCCTTTGCCTGCAAAAGATCTTTAAAGATCTGGACCGGCATCGAAAGAATATCTTCTGTCGGTTGGATCATGTCCGGGATCATGATCGTTTCACACCCGGCTTTCACGCCCGCTCGAACCCCTGGCAGCCCGTCTTCAAATACGTAACAATCTTCAGGCAAAAGATTCAACTGAGAAGCTGCCAGCAGAAAAATATCGGGATACGGTTTTCCCCGTTTGACCTCTTCTCCACTGACGATCACATCAAAATAATCCCGAATCCCTGAAACTTCTAGATGATGAAGGATCATCGATTTCGGTGAACTGCTCGCAATCGCCATCAAAACCGATCGTTGTTTCAAAAAGTCTAAGATCTCGCACACGCCCTTTTTCAAAGGAACATTTTGACTTGTCAATTGGGCCGTATGATCAAACAGCCCTTGGACCAACAAATCCGGAGAAATTTCAGGAAAGAATTCTTTTAGAGCTTGTTTCATCACCGCTCCCGATGTTCCGCGGTTGCGATCAAAAAAACTTTGGTCTAGCTGTAAATGATATTGGTTTGCCACTAAACGCCACGCTTGATCGAAAATGGGCTCCGTATCAAACAAAAGCCCATCCATATCAAAAATAGCTCCTTGATGCATCTTATGCTCTCCTCTTTTATGATAAGAAAAGTGCCAAATACACTTTACTAAGCATACTTCGGCACTTTTATTGGCTTGGTGGACCCGAAGGGGATTGAACCCTCGACCTCTCGGATGCGAACCGAACGCTCTCCCAGCTGAGCTACGAGCCCCTATGTGAGTATATTTTACTACAAAAACTGACTTCTAACAGACCAAAATATGGAAAAAGTGCCAAACTCGCCATCTGAGGCAAACTTTGACACTTTTGTCTTCTCTTGGCGAGATAAGGCTGCTTTAATAATCGCTAAGTCTATCGAAACTTCTTCTACGGATATCTACTCGATATGTCTTCTAAATCATGTTATTATCTTGCTACAACCAATGATCATTTTCGATGTGTCGGAAAATTGAAGAAGTCTATAAAGGATTTTAATGAATAGTAGTATTAGAGAGGAGGGGCTGAGATGGACACAGACAGAAAACCGTTTTTATCGTTTGAAGACCAAATTCTTCATCTTAAGAAAAAAGGAATAACATTTAATAAAGTCTCTGAATTTGACGCTAAAAACTATCTAAAAAACAATAACAACTTTTTTAAACTTTATTCTTATAGAAAGAATTATGATAAATATGCTGATGATAAATATATAGATTTAGATTTTAGTTATCTAAAAGATTTAGCAATAATTGATATGAAGCTAAGGTATACAATTGTTCAATTAGCTTTAGACATTGAGCATTATGCCAAATTAGAAATACTTCGGAAAGCAGAAGATCATTCTGAAGATGGGTATGAAATTATCAACGACTTTATCACATCGTTAGATGATAAACAATATAAAATATTAAAAAGCGAATTAGATCGCTGCTACTCTTCAGAATACTGCAAAGATTTGACGTTTAACTATCAATTAAATATCCCAGAAGAACGAGAAGATTCTATCAATAATCTTCCAATATGGGTATTTTTAGAGGTAATACCATTTGGTAGACTTGTTAGTTTCTTCGGATATTGTGCCAAAAGGTTTAAAGATGAATATTTAACAAATACGTATTACATGTTAAAAACTTGTAAAGACATTAGAAATGCATGTGCGCATAGCAGTTGTATTTTAAATGACTTAAGGCCTAATACGAAAACTCACGACACATCTTACAGTGTTTCTAGAGAATTATCTAAAATAAAAAGAATTCCTAAAAGTACAAGACTAAAAAGGATGTCTAATATGAGACTGCAACAAATTATTACTTTGCTATATACACATAAAAGAATTGTAACTAGTGAAGGAGTACATAATAAAGCTATTGATTTATTGCAGGATTTATCTTGCCGAATTAACAAAAATATTGATTATTATGCAAATAATAGTATGGTTTCCTCGTCGTTTGATTTTATAAGCCAAGTTATTGACAATTGGTTCATAAAAGGGTAATATGAATGCACATAGAAAAAACGAAAGTTTTTGAGGGAACTATGCATCAAGTGTAGTTCCCTTTTTTTTACAAATAAACATAAAATCTTTACATATCATAATATTTATGTTTCACTCTTTTGGTATATCCTTTTTTAAAAGGGCGTGATAAAAAATGATTCAGCTGTTTTAGGGTCTTGAATCACTTTTTCTATATCTTTTTTGCGAAGACTCCTAAATCTAAAATCTCATCATAGTATTTCTTATCCCATCGCCTGGTTAAACATTAGCATAGACCCCTTCATAAAGTAAGGGTATTATGCTAATGTTTAACTACATTCGCATCAAGTTTCATGCATTAGAGTCTTAGGGATATTCCCTAAAGGCATTTTGGAATGATGGTAAGGCCATTATTCAGCGCTTGCTAGAATCTTAGGTGAAACGGTTGGAAGTAAGACAACTAATTACAGTATTGTCTATAAAAAAATCAGTGCTTTAGAACTATCATTTAAAAAAAATGATTCAAAAATCGGCTCAATACTATTTTGTTTTTCTAAAAACCTTGTCAAAAACCTTTTCAATAAAATGTAAATACTATTAAAAAAGTGTCAAATATGCTTTACCTAAAGCATAATTTGACACTTTTGTTTTCTCTTGGTGGAGGTGAGGAGAGCAGGAAAAAGCATAATAATTAGTTGTATGCCCTTTACTTAAAGGATATTTCAATGCTTAACAAAGTACAAAACAATACGATTTATATCATTTTTGGATAGTTTTCTAGTCAGAATATGTTCAA
>NZ_CALVBG010000045.1 GCF_944325745.1 uncultured Faecalicoccus sp.
GGAGCAATCATGATCACGTTGACATCTTTTGGAGGAACGATGCATCCAAAATGAATATTGAAACCATGAGCAAAGGCCAATGTTTTTCCGGCTGTCAAATTTGGAGCAATCTCAGATTCATAAACTGCTTTTTGTTTTTCATCCGGAATCAAGATCATAATGATATCACTTGCTTTTGTAGCTTCTCCCACTGACATAACCTCTAACCCTTGACGTTTTGCCTTTTCGATAGAGCGGCTGCCTTCATACAATCCAACGACAACATCTACACCAGAATCTTTTAGGTTCAGGGCATGGGCATGTCCTTGTGAACCGTAGCCGATAATGGCTACCTTTTTCCCATCCAATTTTTGGATATCACAATCTTGCTGATAATAAATTTTAGACATTTTATTTTTCTCCTTTATCTTCTTCACAAATCTCTTCTTCAAATGTTTTCGTTTCACTATTCAGATAGACACATCCTCTTTCCAATGCCGTTACACCCGTACGGCAAAGTTCCAAGATCCCCAACGGTTTTACAACCGTAATAAACGCATCGATCTTAGAGGAGTTCCCCGTAATTTCAACACACAATGTGTTCGGTGAAAAGTCTATGATCTTACAGCGGAAAATATCGACCGCTGATAAGATATCATTTCGTGTTTGCGGTTTATTTCGCAACTTGATCAAAGCCAATTCCCGTTTTACACTATTGTCAATCGGTAAGATCTTTACTTCTTTCACATTATAAAGCTTACGAACCTGTTTAATGATCTGCTTGCGAATGGCTTCATCGCCATGGGCGGAAATCGTAATACGAGAATACCGAGGATCTTCAGTGGTGCCTACCGTCAAGCTGTCGATATTGAAACCTCTACGAGTAAACAAGGAACTGACACGAGTCAAAACACCGGCCGCATTATCGACTAAAATTCCAATGATAAATCGATCATCTGTCATGACGGATCCTCCTTTAAAGTAATAATATCATCAAAAGATCCTCCAGGCGGCAGCATCGGAAGCACAAGTTCGTCTTTGTCAATCAAACAATCGACTAATACAGGCTCCTCTTCATTCATTGCCTTGGCGACGATACTCGATAATTCATCTCGTTTTGTAATGCGATACCCTTTTAATCCAAAGGCATCAGCCAATTTCACAAAATCGGTTTTCCGTTCCAGTGTCGTCTGGGAATAATGTTTATGATAGAACAAATTTTGCCATTGGCGAACCATTCCCAATACGCCATTGTTCATAATGAAGATCACGACCGGGGCATTGAGTTTAGAAACCGTGGCAAGTTCATTAAGATTCATACCAAAACTTCCATCCCCCGTAAACAAGACCGTTTTTTTGCCGGTTGCCAAACAGGAACCAATAGCCGCGCCCAATCCAAAGCCCATCGTACCTAGACCCCCGCTGGTAATAAAAGTCCGCGGCTGATGGAATCGATAAAACTGCGCAACCCACATTTGGTGCTGGCCGACATCGGTTACGATTGGCATATCGGCCTCGGTATGTTTTTGTACTTCATGGATCAAGGCATAAGGCGTCAAAGATTCTTCTGAAGTATTCTTCTGGAATTGTTCTTGTTCTTCCTTGCGAAGTTGGTCTAACCTTCGATCCCATTCGAGATTCTTTTTCGGTTCAACGATTTCTAAAAGTTCCTGCAGAGCAATTTTTAGATCGCCGCCAATTCCAAGATCCGAAGTGATATTTTTATCGACCTCTGCTCGATCAATATCGATATGGATGATCTTTGCCTTTTTGGCATACTTGCTGACATTTCCTGTTGCACGATCAGAGAATCGCGCCCCCACAGCCAATATCAAGTCCGCTTCATTTTGAGCCATAGAACTTGCGTAGTGTCCATGCATACCTTCCATCCCTAAGAATCTAGGATTTTCATGAGATATCGCCGAAAGTCCCATCAAGGTAGAACCAATCGGCGCATCAATACGGTCTGCCAGCTCTTCGATTTCTTTACTGGCATCCGCAGTAATGGCACCGCCGCCAATATAAATATATGGACGCTGCGATTCACGAATCATTTTTGCGGCCCATTCAATCTTAAATTCTTTAGGCAATCGTTGTTTTTCTTTTTCGACAACGGGTGCAGGTTCATATTCACAAAGACCTGTCTGTACATCTTTAGGAATGTCAATCAAGACGGGACCTGGACGTCCCGATTTTGCGATCTGAAACGCTGTTCGGATCGTATCCGCCAGATCTTCAACATGTTTCACAAAAAAATTGTGTTTTGTGATGGGAATCGTAATTCCTGTAATATCGACTTCCTGGAAACTGTCTCGTCCAATCATCGCATTCGAGACATTTCCGGTAATCGCAACCATTGGTGTTGAATCTAGATGCGCTGTCGCAATGCCCGTTACTAAATTCGTAGCTCCCGGGCCGCTGGTCGCAATAACGACTCCTACCTTTCCACTGCTGCGAGCATATCCGTCTGCTGCATGAGAAGCACCTTGTTCATGAGCTGTCAGCACATGATGAATTCGGTCACCGGCTTGATATAAAGCATCGTACAAATCGATAACTTGTCCTCCAGGATATCCAAATACGACTTCAGTACCCTGTTCAATCAACGTTTCCACAGTGATCTGTGCTCCCGTTAATTTCATGATCTCACCTTCTTCTTTTATGTTTGACTCTTATTATAACAAACTTTCATATTCTTTTGTATGCTTTTTGAAAATATTTTCAAGAAATTTGACGACCGCTTTCATTCTTATGGATTCATTCAACGACATCTATTGTGTTAGAATATCCATATGAAAATATTGATAAGTCCTGCTAAACAGATGAAAACCTATGAAGATTATTTTGATACATCTTCATCCCCTTTATTTCTGGATCAAACAAAAATCTTGCTAAAGCAGCTAAAGTCTCTTTCCTACTCTGAACTTAAAATCGCATTCAAATGTTCAGACAAGCTGGCAAAAGAAGCTTATGAAAACTACCAGTCCCTCGATCTAGACCAGGCAAGAATCCCCGCCTTGTTTGCATACCGGGGAATCCAGTATACAACGATGGCACCGGAAGTCTTAGAGGATGAAGCCCTGCGTTATCTTTCAAAACATCTATTGATCTTATCCGGGTTTTATGGTTTATTGCGGCCCTTTGATACAATCGTCAAATATCGCCTGGAAATGCAGTCAAAAATTCCATTTTCCTTATATGATTTTTGGGGATCAGCCTTGGCAGATTCTATCCAAGATCCCTTTATTCTCAATCTGGCCAGTGAAGAATACGCCAAATGTATTCGTCCTTATCGTCCTTTGATCGATGTCCGTTTTTTTGAAAAAGATTCTCAGCGCCTTGTCGAAAAAGGGGTCTATGTTAAGATTGCACGGGGAGAAATGGTTCGTTATCTTGCGCAGAACCAGATTGAAACCATCGAAAAGATCCAACAATTTGACCTTCTGGGATATTACTATTCCTCATCGCACAGCTCCGATCATGAAATTGTTTTTATTCGTGAACACAAATAAAGCACAACGGCATCGTTTAAACCGTTGTGCTTTGTTTTTGACATTCTTCTAAAATCGATACCACATCCAATGTTTGTTTACAGAGCTTTTCATAAGAAGAACAATCCCGATTTTGAATGATCGATAAGAAATCTTCACATTCATACACCATATGTGGTTTTTGATCCAGACCAATGTCATGAGCAACAGAAGTATCTTTCTTTCCGATCATATCCCCTTTTGTCGGTAAGATCTCGACATGAGAACATACTCCGCAGCTGGATCCATATACCCGAATCGTTCCTTGATCTCCTTGAATGTAAACATGATTAGGAGAACTGGAATCCTTAGCACCTGTACATAAGGCCAACATATCGGGATAAGACAATAAAACGGTTCCGCTGGTGTCTACGCCATTGAACCCCCGATTACAGACATATTGGACTGTATCCGGCTTTCCAAAAAGTCCGATCACAAAATGAAGGCAATAGACGTTGATATCCATCAAAGCGCCGCCCGCAAAGGCCGGATCAAATACATTGGTCACTTCATGCGCTTTATATTTTTCATAGCGAGAGGAATACTGTGAAAAATTGCACTGAATCAATTTGATATCTCCCAGCTCTTTCAAATGCGATCGTACGATTTGATAATTTGGAAGATGAATTGTCGTGATTGCCTCAAAAATGTATACCCCTTTTTGTTTGGCAATTGCAAAAAGATCTTTGGCTTCTTCCACAGTCGGCACGAATGGCTTTTCACAGATCACGTGTTTGCCTGCCAACAGTGCCTTTTTGGATTGTAAATAATGTAATCCGTTAGGACTGGCGACATAGATCGTATCCAACTTTTCATCCTTCAACATCGCATCCAGATCGTCATAATACTTGGAAACTTGATGTTTTCTGGCAAATTCCTGTGCTCGTGCAAGGGTTCGTGAATAAATGGCAGAGACTTCCATTCCAGGTGTCATCTTCATCGCTTCGATCATACGATCCACGATCACACCGCTTCCGATCGTTCCCACTTTCATTTGCAATTCTCCTATTCTAAATGATCCTTTGACTCATGAGAAACAAATAGTTCTTTTTTTGTTTCTGCGTGATCTTTTTTCAGATCCCGGCGCGTTTTCTTCTCGTTTTGTTTCTTCTTTTGTTTTGGTTGTTCGCGATAGATCCTAAAACAAACGCCATCGTCTGTATTGTATCCCTTCACGTGATATTTATTCGCTTTCACGACACGCGAGACAATGGATAATCCTAAACCGAAACGTCCGCCTTCCCCTTTTTCATACGGGCGGAAGAGCGCCTCGATACGATCTTCCGGCATTTTGGGTCCGTCATTCGAGATCTGTAAATCATTTTCACGAACTTGGATCTTGATATAGCTTTTAGCATAGCGGAATGCATTCTCCATAATATTTTCAATACATACACGCCATGACTCCAACAAGCCATCAAAGAACACTTCTTCTACATCGGTAATGATGGAAATCTCAGGTCGGATCACCGCTGAATTCAAGACCACTTCTTCTACAACCTCTTTCATGTTGGTCACAACACCTTCGGCATCGCTCGTGATCAAATATTCGATTCGATTCAAATAAAGCAAATTGTGTACTTTTGCTTCCAGACGATTCGCATTGTCTAAGATCACGTCCACACTTTTTTCGAGTGTGCCATAAGGATAGATTCCATCCTTGATTGATTCTGAATACGATTTGATCGTTGCGATCGGGGTCTTCAGATCATGAGAAATATTGTGGATCATTTCTTCTTTGACTTTTTCTTGTTTCTGCAGCTCATCTTTCATGTTGACAAGTTCATTGGCAACCTCACCAATCTCATCATCTCGATTTAGGTGCAGTTCCACTTCTTTTCCTTGTTTGACTTGTGCAATATAGTTTTTGATCTGATTCAGTGGATGGATAATGGAAAAGACCCATATCATCATGATGATAATAAAGACACAAAAAGCAAGGATCGTCGCATAAACCGTCGAATCGACCAAAGTGTTTTTGATAGATTGCGGATAAGTATCGTTCATAAAGCTGACCAATACTCGCTCTCCCAATGCCGTTTCAACGACTTGCATCCGATAATAGTACCGCTCACCCTGATGAATGATTGTTCCCTGATCGATCCCATCACTTTCATAGAGCAAGTTTTGAGAACGCTCAACCAGATACTCATAAAAACTGCGGCTCGTCTTTTGATTTTCATCCGGATTCAAAACCGTAATGGTTTTATTTTTGATGATACAGTTTGTTTGTATGCTGTCGGCAGCCAGATATTCATAGATGTCATCCTCTCCGGCAAACCCGGATTCCATTAAAGAAACAATGGGTTGCTGGCGATTGGCCATTGTCATATACATCTGATTGGCAATCGTCGTTTCGATGTTATTATTTAAGTAAAAGATGAAAAAGATTCCAAAAAAACTGATAAACAGCAGGATCATGATCAAAACCTGCTGTGTCAAAGACATTTTTTTAAATAAACGTGAAATCATGATTTTATCCTAAACGATAACCATATCCATAAATCGTATGAATATTCAAATTTGGCAGTTTTTTTCGAAGCCGACGCAAAGTATCATCGACGACGCGATCGCTTCCAAAGTAATTTTCATCCCACACATTCTCCAAGATCTTGTCTCGTGAAAAAGCGATCCCTTTGTTTTTGATAAACATCATCAAAAGATCAAATTCTTTAGTGGTCAATTCGATCTCAACATTGTCGGCATAGATCTTACGCTGTTCTTCATCAAGCTCATATCCATCGACTGCGATTCGATTATTGTCATCTTTATATGCCCGTTTCATGATATTGTTGACACGAAGAACCATCTCTTTAGGAGAAAACGGTTTTGTGATGTAGTCATCACATCCCTTTTCCAAACCGATGATACGGTCAAACTCCTTATCACGTGCTGACATGAAAATCACCGGTGTTTCAGGCCCCTGCAAGCGGATTTCTTCAATCAGATCAAATCCTGATTTATCATCTAACATGATATCCAAGATCCACAAATGCACATCATCATCCTGGACATGGGCACTGGCTTCTTCATACGTATAGTAGGAGCGGACTTCGTATCCTTCTTTACGCAGATATTGAGCCACCAAATTATTCAAATCTTTTTCATCTTCTACGACACAAATCACTCGTTTCATAGGATCCCTCCTTAGTATTGGTTTTGTTCAATAAAATCTACAACGCGCTGCACATAACTTTCGCACAGAGCATCCGTTTTCGCCTCAACCATGACCCGCACTAAAGGTTCGGTTCCACTTGGCCGAACTAAGATACGGCCCTCATCGCCGAGCTCATCGGCTACTTCCTGGATCACATCCAACAGTTTAGGATCTTTCAAGGCTTCTTCTTTATTGTTTACTTTTACATTTTTAAGCAACTGCGGATAAATGAAAAGTCCTTCTGATAATTCTTCCAAGCTTTTGTTTGTATCTTTCATGATCTGCAAAAGCTTCAAAGCGGTCAAAAGACCATCGCCTGTCACCGCATGCTCATAAAAGATAATATGCCCACTTTGTTCTCCTCCTAGATAATAGTCGTTTTTCTGCATTTCTTCGAAAACATACTTGTCGCCAACCGGTGTCTGGATATAATCAATCTTATTCTCATCTAGCGCTTTATAAAGACCTAAGTTAGCCATGACGGTCGTAACACACATGTTTTTGTTCAACGAGTTCTGAGATTTCATATAACGAGAACAAATATACAAGATGTAATCTCCATTGACTAATTCCCCTTTGGAATTCACGGCGATCAGGCGATCCGCATCTCCGTCAAAGGCAAGACCGATATCAAAATCTCCTTCCCGAACATTTCTTTGGAGTTTTTCCGGATGGGTCGATCCACAATCTTTATTGATATTGATCCCGTTAGGAGAATTGGAAATTGCTTCTACCGTAGCTCCCAAAGAATCCAAGGTTTCAATTGCGGTACTGGTGGCCGAGCCATTGGCATTATCTACCGCTATCTTAAATCCGCTCAAATCAACCGGTACAGTTTCTTTCAACCAGGACATATAAATTTCCAAACCATCTTGCCAGTCAAAATATTCACCAATTTGACTTCCAGTCTTTAAATCCAGCGAGGTCTTCCCATCCATATAATCTTCGATCTGCAGCAAGACCTCTTCTTCCATCTTTTCGCCATTGTGATTAAAGATCTTGATTCCATTATCATAATACGGATTGTGGCTGGCTGAGACCATGATCCCACAGTCAAATCGTTCTTTTCGAATCAAATAACTGACCGCTGGTGTAGGACAAACGCCTAACAAGTACACCGAGGCCCCCATAGAAGTGGCGCCAGCAGCCAAGCCGAGCTCAAACATGTCCCCGCTCAAGCGAGTGTCCTTTCCAATCAATATCTTCGCATGGCGATCCTTGCCATAATACATTCCCAAATATTGGCCGATCCGAATCGACATATCTAAAGTAAGATCTTCATTGGCCCGTCCGCGAACGCCATCGGTTCCAAAATATTTTCCCATATTGAACACTCCTATTCTGTATCTGTATCGTTTTTCTCTACGGTTGCTTCGATAGATGCCGGGTCGATCTCGACTTGAACACGATTTCCTTCTGCATCATAGGCAACGATCGTAGCATCTGTCGTATATTGATCTCCATTGGTGAATCCGCTCACGTCGACAATCGCTCTGACAAATCGAATCGCATTTAATTCATCTTCTGTGGCACGGATCTTCACGGTCGAAGAAGACAACCTTGGTGTTTTAAAATCAGAAGCCCTTTGTCCGGAACCAATCAGCATTTCCGGATCAACGGTAAACGATCGTTCTTTTTTTGCGGTGATAGTAGCGGTAACACTGGCCGGAGATAAAGTCGCTTCGATAGAAGAAGGAAGATCATCTAAACTCAGATCGATAATAAAACTGCCTTCTTCATAAGGACGCAGATCTGCCGTAACTGTCATGTTCGTGTGCTGCTGACGATAGACTTGGATCTCCGCTGCAGTGCCGGTCAATGTCACTTGCACACTATTGGGTATCCCGCTGACCTCATATTGTTCCTGATCACTCAAGATCTTGACATCAACATTCCCTAAATTGACTGTAGTCGATGTATTGTCAAATAATTCATATCGAATATCTTGATAATCTACGACAAAACAAATCACAAGAGAGATCATCAAAGACACGATCAACGACCCGGCTTTATTGAAAACAATGCGATCAAATAACTTATTCACACGACGATAAAAAGATCCAATCGTATTTTTTAAGGAATTGATCCATCCTTTGTTTTTCTTCTGTGGGGATTTATTCATGAGAATTCACCCCCTGATCACGTAAATCAACGATGGCCAAAGGTTGGATACGCTCATCGGCCGAATATCTTGTTTCCCCTGGTTTTCGACTGCGTGTCAATCCTAAGTTTTTTGCCGTATTGATCACCGGTCTCAACAAAGAAGAGGTTGCCCCTTCATCCATGTCCGGTGTCAAAAGATTCATCAGAAGACGGCGAAGACCTTCCGACTTGTATTGTGTAAGTTGTCCGTTCATCGCTACGGAGATATTGCCGGTCTCTTCACTTACGATGATTGTGATCGAATCTGTGATTTCGCTGATTCCCACAGCGGCACGATGACGTGCTCCATATTTGCTGGGAAGATCTTTTGAGGTTGGCGGGAAATAGGCCGCCGCACAAGCAATCTTATTCCCAATAATGATTACAGCTCCATCATGCATAGGAGTCCCATACTGAAAAATCGTCCCCAACAACTCGCTGGAAACAACAGAATCCATTTCAATCCCGGTGTGGACATAATCTTCCATCGACGTACTTCTTTGAATCGATATTAAGGCTCCAGTTTTTGTTTTTGACATTTGTTCACAGGCCTTGACCAGCTCATCGATCATATTAATTTGTTCATCATGTGAGACATTCAGTCCTAAGATCGTAGAAGTTTTTCCGAATTTTTCAAGCATGGCACGAATCTCCGGCTGAAAAATGATCACAATCACAACAACTCCCCAATTGACAAAGATATTGATGAGATAGTTGAGTGCATTCAAGCCTAAGATTGCAGACAATCCTTGTACGATCAAAATAAACAAGATCCCCTTTGCGATCTGGATCGTTCGGGTGTTGTTGCGCACGATACGCAAGGCATAGTAAACCAAAGCCCAAATCACGATCACATCGAGGATCAATCTAAGGATCAATGAAATATCACTTGTCGTAATATTCATTACCCATCCCCCTTTTCACTAATCTAAAATGGAATAGATCATCGTTCCCACCGAATCATAAAGAACAGTGGCATTTTGTTGTACATCTTCCAGAGCGGTTGTCATGCAGGCTCCATTATATCCATAGGTCATCAGTGGAATATCATTATAAGAGTCGCCGATCGTATAAACATCCGCTTCGTTAATATCGGCATATTCAACTACGAATTCCAATCCGGTTGCTTTAGAGATTCCTTTCGGTACAACATCTACGACAAAATTGTTGGCATAAGCAACCACGTATTCACCAAAAAACATATTGATATTATCGGCCAAAGTGACTGCCATGTTTTGTTCTGCCATAGATAAAACTATTTGCGCAATCTTCGGACAGCTTTCTAGATCCTCCATCGTCATATCATCTTGCATATGCGGATAACGCCGATCCGAAACACTAGGATCGACAGTCATCTTATGACGATTTTTACCATCGTTGATCACAACGCTGGCAACTCCCTCTTCGTTTTGAGCGGCGTAAATAATATCGATTGCGGTAACCATATCCAGATAATGAGAAAGCAGTTCATTTCCTTCTCGATCAAAGACCATTCCCCCGTTATTGGTTACATAATAATCCACAGGAAGATGATTTTCCTTGACTTGTTGTTCAATCGATTCCATTGAACGGCCAGTCACGATCACAAACATATTCCCTGCATTTTTCCAATCGTGAATTGCTTCTAGATCTTCAGGCATGATGTGGCTGGCATATTTCAATGTTCCGTCATAATCCGTTGCTAATAATTTCATAACAGCTCCTCAACTTTTCTTTTATGAATATAATATATCATACTTCATGAAAATCACATAATTCAAAACAACATAAAAAACGAGACTTTCTACAAGCCTCGTCTCTGTATCTTTTATTCAATTTATAATGATTTCATCTATTGATCAGCGACTGCATAACGTATTGTCTACAGCATTTCCTCTATTGTTATTCAGGTGTCTGTGCTCTTTTTATGCAGACTTTAGATGACTCCTTAGTAAACGATCTATTGTCCTTTTATTCTGATCATGGATCTTGTAATAGCCAAATTCCGGTCTGTTCATTTCTGACATTCTATCATCCACTAAGTCCAAGGAATGTTTTTTTCGGATTTCTCCGACCTGACGTTTGGAGTCTTCTCTCCATAGCTTCGTGCTTCGCCAGGAAAAACAAGTTCCTGGCAACTATTGTATTGTCATCTTCCCACCGCTCTCT
>NZ_CALVBG010000046.1 GCF_944325745.1 uncultured Faecalicoccus sp.
AGATCATACCGTAACGGCTCACATCATTGATGATCCTTCTGTATTCTCGGATTTCACATCTTTAAAAACAGAAAAAGGAGAATCTCTGGAACTGGATGATTCTGGCGTGATCATCTCGCAGAAACTGGCTAATAAAATGCAGCTGGAAAAAGGCGACACCTTCACTTTAGAAGACAGTGATGAACATCCTGTAGAGATGAAAGTAGCCGGTATCTTTGAGAACTATGTCGGCCATCATGTGTATATGACGGAAAACTACTTTGATACATTAGATACAAACATTGAGCCAAATACAATCTATATGATCAAAACAAAGGATCAAAGTGAAGACTATGAAGATCAGTTAGGCAAGCAGCTAATGGAATTAGATTCTGTCAACAGCGTCACCTTCTACTCCTCGCTGCAGAAAAACTTCACCGATATGATCTCCAGTATTTCCTTCATCGTTGTTGTTTTGGTCATCAGCGCGGCATTGCTGGCCTTTGTCGTCTTATATAATTTAAGTAACGTCAATATCTCCGAACGTGTCCGTGAGATTGCGACGATCAAGGTCCTTGGCTTTACCCGACGAGAAGTGAATCAATATGTCAATCGAGAAGGAATATTGCTGGCGATGATGGGGGCTGTACTGGGATTAGTGATTGGTATAGGCTTACATCATTTGATCATGAACCTAGCTGAGATGGATGATGTCATGTTTGGCCGAACGATCTTGCCTCAATCATACTTCTACAGCTTTGCCTTAACGATGCTCTTTACATTCATCATTAACTTCTTTATGTCGTTTAAACTCAAAAAGATCCAAATGGTTGAATCGCTAAAAGCCGTAGAATGATGTTACTGATTCTCGAAACATATCCTGAAAAGGGTATGTTTTTTAAATGAAAAAGCAGGTTACCTACATAACCTGCTTAAATCCATATATTTTTAGTTTTCTGTGATCTCAACGATACGCATCATGTTGGTTGCACCATGTCCTTCTGGATAACCCGCAACGACAATGATGAAATCTCCATAATGACAACCTTTCATCAAGGCAATATTTTTTGCCAGATCCACATCATTTTCTCGTGTGTTCTGGATCTCGCTGAAATATGGTTCAACTCCAAAGATCGGCAACATTGAACGTTCTGTCACTTCATCAAAACAAACGCCAATAATAGGAGCCTGTGGTCTAAAACGAGCTAAACGACGAGCTGTTAAACCGCTTTGTGTAAAGGCAATGATGCATTTTACATCGATTGCGATCGATGTATCTGCCGCACTGACACCAATCGCATCGTTCAAAGAATTACGGGAAGTGCGAATTCCTTCTTTTAAACGTTGGCGATAAGGAATCATCGGTTCTATTGCATCCGCAATACGGTGCATCGTCTGAACACATTCTACTGGATAATGTCCGGCAGCACTTTCGCCTGACAACATGATACAGTCCGTACCATCCATGATCGCATTGGCAACGTCACTGGCTTCTGCCCGTGTTGGACGTGGATTTTCTTGCATACTCTCCAACATATGCGTAGCCGTTACAACCGGTTTTCCTAATTCATTCGCAACGCTGATGATCTGTTTCTGATAGATTGGAACTAATTCCAGGCTGACATCAACACCTAAATCACCGCGCGCTACCATGACGCCGTCACTGACTTCCAAGATGTCGCGAAGATTATCAAAACCTTCCTGATTTTCGATCTTTGGAATAATCTGAATACGATCTTTTCTTTCTGAGATCAAAATCTTGCGAAGCGCTAACACGTCTTCCTTACGGCGCGTAAAGCTGGCAGCGATATAATCTACATCTTGCTGACATCCGAAACGAATATCGGCTTCATCTTTTTCAGAAATAAAAGGCATGCTCAGGATCACTCCTGGTAAATTACATCCCTTACGGCTCTTTAAGAAGTGCGGATTTTCAATACGACCTTTGATATGGTCATCATCCACTTCCACAACCGTTACTTTTAATTTCCCGTCGTCCATCAAAATATGGTCACCAGGTTTAACATCGTGGAATACTTCCGGACAACGCAAGGTAAATCTCTCATGATTTCCTTCCACTTCTTCTTTCATGATCTGAACGATGTCTCCTTCCTCAAACTGACATCCTCCATCCTTGAAATCTCCTAAGCGGATTTCCGGTCCTTTTGTATCCAAAAGAATACCAATTGGCTTGTTTAATTCCTTAGACACTTCACGAATCAATTTAATTCGATTTCCGTGCTCTTCATAGCTACCATGAGAGAAATTCAAACGGGCAATATTCATTCCCGCCTTGACCAACCGTTTTAAAGTTTCTTTGTCTTCACTGGCTGGCCCGATCGTACAGATAATCTTTGTCTTCTTGTCGCTAATACACATAAGTTTTCGATTCCTTCCTTTTTTCCTTATACTAAACGCTCAAACAGATTCTGAAGAGGTTTACGCGATTCAGCAGGCATGCTCAATGCCTTTTCGATCGGATACGATACGATCTTGTTGTCGCGAATACATACGCAATGTCCGCCGATTCCCTGCATCAGCAAATCAACGGCTTTTTCACCCATCTGGCTTGCCAACATACGATCATATGGGCATGGAGCTCCTCCACGCTGAATATGTCCTAATACCGTTGCCCTTCCTGAAAAACCGGTATTAAGTGTCACCTTCTTGGCAAACTGGTCAACATCCGTAATCTTTTCAGAGATCACGACGATGGCGTGTTTTTTCTTGCGGATGATATCCAAGTCGCGTAAGCGATCCAAAACATCGTTTTCATCAAATCCGGTTTCGCTGGTCACGATCATATCGGCTCCAGATGCGATCCCTGACCAAAGCGCTAAGTCACCGCAGCGGTTTCCCATAACTTCTACGATCGAACAACGATGATGTGAATTGGATGTATCACGCAGTTTATCGATGGCATCCACAACGGTTTCTAATGCCGTATGGAATCCAATCGTAAAATCAGTACAAGTGATATCATTGTCGATCGTGCCTGGAAGACCGATACAGTTGATGCCCATCTCCGTTAGAGATAAAGCACCGCGATAAGAACCGTCTCCTCCAATCACAACGACTGCTTCAATACCTCGTTTTCCAAGTTGGTGAATGGCTTTACGACGAACTTCTTCGTCTTTGAATTCCGGCAAACGAGCGGACCCAAGAATCGTTCCTCCACGGTTTACGATCTCACGGATCGTCTCACGTGTCATCGGCTCAATGTACCCCTCTACCATGCCTTTGTATCCGTTGTAGATACCAAACACTTCAAGGCCACTGTTCAATCCTACCTTTGTCACAGCACGAATTGCTGCATTCATCCCCGGAGAGTCACCGCCCGAGGTCAAGATCCCGATTCTTCTAACCATATGAGTTCCTCCTAAGAATAAGTTTTTAAACCATTCTAAAACACTTTAAATATAACACAGGAATCAAGGAAAAAGAAGAAAAACAGACAGTTTCTTCTCGATGAAAATACAATTGTAAACATCAAGTTAAATGTAACGGTTTACATCCAAAATTCCCGTAAAAAAGACCGCTGTTTCTAGCGGTCAAAATAACGAGATAAGAATTGTTTCGTTCGCTCCTGCTGCGGATTCTCAAAGATCTGCTGCGGCGTTCCTTGTTCTGCGATCACGCCCTGATCCATGAAGATCACGCGATCACTAACGTCTTTGGCAAATTGCATCTTTCGTCATAATAATCCTTATCATTTAAATTTTATCAATTACTATCCTTCTCCCACTATGAATTTCATCTTCTTTGATCATCTCTTGAGTATTCCGGTTATCATTTCAGATATATACATTACTTTAGTTTTTATTTCAACGTTTCTCAAGAAAGGCTTGATCATCTACATGAATTGATTGAAAAATCATCGAAGTATCAACACCAACAATCAAACTGAACCATTCGAAGACTCGGTTGACTGGGTTCGCCTGATTGATTCTTTCAAACATGACCCTATAAAATGTAAATAAAGCTGATATATGGGATAACCCAAATAATTGTAATAATCCTAAAGAATCTATAGGCACCTAGATTATCCTTGAATTCTAAATGGAAACCCCTAAATTATTCGATTACACTACATATAATCACTATATCTTCTTAAGAAAACTTCTTTAATAACCTCCTCCGGGCACACCAAGATACTCTTCTAAAGTTAATCCAGATGCATAAATAGCTGAAGCTTGACTACCCACATATCTTAGGTGCCAAGGCTCTGGCATATAACCGGTTATACCTTCTTTCCCATTTGGGTATCGGACAATAAACCCGTATTTATGAGCATTATTGGCAATCCAAGTAACTTCACGTGAAGTTTGAACTAAGCTCCCATTAGAATGGATTAAGTCAAACGCTAAGCCAGTTTGATGCTCTGAATAACCTGGTCGAGCTGAAAAACGATCTGCTTGCGCCTGCCCTGAGCTATTCACATAACTATTATACAATGAAGCTTGGTAGCTGTAACTTCTATAACCACTATATGAACTACTGATAGCATATCCTTGCCTTTGCATATCTCGTATTAGTTTTCGAATTTGGGCTCCTGCCTCAGGGTTTTCTCCTGGAGCATAGTTTGTAGGTAATTTATGTTTTTTATTTACCACAAGAATTCCCTGTACATAACATAATCCATCGGACGTAATGATGTAATCTCGATAGTAATTTGTATTCTCTCCTACATAAGTTCCTTTTGGTACAACCTGTATCTGGATTGCCTCTATCTGGTTTCCTGATTTTTCAGAGTTTCCTGCGCTCTGTCCATTCTTGGCCCATCCCATCCAGCCTACATGTGCTACATGGGTACGATAATAGATATCACAGTATGTACTCAACTCCCCTGTCAATGAAATCTGGATTGCCAACATTGGATTATTTGATACAACCTCTTGTCCGTTAGAATACAGCCCTGTCCATCCTGAATTTTTGAAATGTGCTTTATATTGGACTGTTCCTGTATATTTCCCAGAGGAATTATCAATAGACATTCTTATTCCATTAATCGGTTTTGACTGTCCTGTAGTTCCGCCTATTTCCCCATTCAATTGATGGCCACCCCATCCAGTAGATGCATTATTTACACTAAAACTCAGACTACCAATTCGATCAAACCCATAATATGCTGTCGAACACTGAATGCTCGTATCATCTTTAGGAAGCACTCGAATTTCGATCGCCTCTAAACGCTTAGCCATACCTTCACTGCCTGACTTGCCACCATTCATAGTCCAACCTAGCCAACCGAAGTTTTGAACATGTGTCCGATAATAAACATCATAGTAATCTGAAATCTCTCCTGTAAGTCGGATCTGAATAGTTTCTAATCGCTTCGATTGATTCTGCGTACCTGCAACAGCACCATTCGATTTCCATCCCTGCCATCCGTATGTCTGGACTTGCGTATTATATTCAATCGAACCATCATAACCGCCAGGATTGTTCAAATAAATCTGAATAGACTCTAAACGCTTCCCCTGCCCGACAGTTCCGGAAGTCTGTCCATCCGCAACTGGAGAAAGCCATCCATACGTCTGGACATGCGTATTATATGTAACCAATCCTTTATGAATACTGGAAACAAATGCTTCTCCTACATTTCCGGGGGCCTGTCCCCCTTTTCTGACTAATATAATTTCCATAGCTTCCATACGTTTTGACATACCTTCGGTCCCAGCTTTTTCTCCGTTTTTCGTCCAGCCTAACCACCCGTAATTCTGCACATGGACTCGATAATATACATCATAATGATTTGCCAGTTCTCCGGACAGCTTGATTCGGATTGCTTCTAATCTCTTAGATTGACCTGTAGTGCCACTAGTAGAGCCATCCGTCTTCCATTCTTGCCAACCTATAGACTGAATATGGGAACTGTACAAGATGCTTCCCGCAAAATCAGGATTCTCTACCTTGATCTGTAATCCTTCTAAACGTAGAGATTTTCCCTGACTTCCAGATACTTGACCATCCTTCGACCAATCATGCCAGCCTTCTCTTTGGACATGTGTCTTATATATCACACTTGCCGTGGTTCCTGCTCTTGCAGCTCTCTTTGGTGATGTATCCTGTTCAGTACCTTCAGGCTCTGGTATGCCATCCGTCTCTTTTTGTGTATTTACCGAGTCATTCATTTCCGGAGATTTTTCATCGATCAGAGCATTCTCATCTTCATTTCTGTTTTCTTTAAATTCTTCCTGATTTTCTCCGAAATTCTTTATATTATCCCCTAACTTGGTCTCTTCATTAATTGGTTGGTTGTCTGGGAGCATCAATTGAGCACTCTGATATTCATTCAATCTCCATTCCACTGCCGTTTCGACTGTATCTTCAGTTATGAAAATTCCTTCCACACTGAACTGACCTTTATTTTTTGAATAATCGATATTTGCATTTTCAAATATCAATTCCGCCTTATTATCGCGGATTGCGACTGTACCAATCGTTTTGTTAGTACAGATATTCGTATTGATATCATAAGCATATACTTCTGCTTCCGTACTATTTTCAAATACCATAAATTCTTCAGGGAGCTGAATGAATGCAAAATCACCCTCCTCAGGTTGCATCCCCTGGTTAAAATGGAAATCAATCACCAGTTGATTCTCATTTTGTTGATATAACGATGGAATAAAGCCACTATTATTACTCCAGTTTTCCTTCTCATCTAGAGCATATACTGGAGTGATTCCTGTGGACAAACTAACTACTGCTGCCACCATCATCCTTATCATTCTCTTCATATGCGTTCTCCTTTTTCTTCATCGTTATTTAAGATAAATAAGTAAATTATCTAATACTAGTTTAAATGAAATCTCCTATCTATTACAAGGTTATATATTCATTAAAAACATTAAAAAGACCGCTGTTTCTAGCGGTCAAAATAACGAGATAAGAATTGTTTCGTTCGCTCCTGCTGCGGATCCTCGAAGATCTGCTGCGGCGTTCCTTGTTCTGCGATCACGCCCTGATCCATGAAGATCACGCGATCACTAACGTCTTTGGCAAATTGCATTTCATGCGTTACAATGGCCATCGTCAAGCCTTCCTTGGCCAATTTCTGCATAACTTCCAAAACATCGCCTACCATCTCAGGGTCCAAGGCCGACGTTGGTTCATCAAAAAGCAAGACTTCCGGATCCATGCACAGAGCTCGAGCAATCGCAACACGCTGTTTCTGCCCTCCGGAAAGACGAACCGAACTGGCATCGGCAAAGCTTTCCATCCCTACGCTTTCCAAGTGGCGCATGGCAATCTTCCGCGCTTCTTCTTTAGAACGCTTCAAAACCTTGACTTGTCCAATCATGCAGTTTTCAATAACGCTCTTGTTGGCAAACAAGTTGAAGCTTTGAAATACCATGCCTACTTTCGAACGATATTCTGTCAAAGAAAGCTTTCCGCTCAAGATGTCGGTATCTTTATAAAGAATCTTTCCGCCATCTGGGATCTCTAATAAATTGATGCAGCGAAGCAAGGTACTTTTTCCGGAACCTGACGATCCGATGATCGTGACAACTTCCCCTTTATTGATTTCAAAATCGATATCATTTAGAACTTGTAAGGAACCGAAATGCTTCTTTAAATGTTGTACTTGAATGATCGTTTCCATACAAACCTCCTACGCACAGTGATCCTTGATGGTCACTGTTTTTGTCTGATTGATCTTGCGCTCCATCGCATTCAAGATCAAAGTGGCGACAGTCGTCAACACTAAATACATGACCATTTCCAAGAAATAAACTTCTGCATATCGCATATTGCTTCCGGCAACCGAAGAAGACTGGAAATAGAGTTCTGTCACCTGGATCGCATTCAACATACAGCTATCCTTGATATTAACGATCAGCTGATTTCCAATCGTAGGAAAGGTATTCTTGATCGCCTGCGGAAAAATGATCGAAAGCATCGTCTGCATCGTTGTCATTCCCAAAGATTTTGCGGCCTCGCTTTGTCCCACATCAATAGACTGGATCCCGCCGCGAATAATTTCTGCCATATAGGCCCCAGTATTCACGGAGATGATGATCAAACCTGCAGAGAATCCGGTCCATCCTAATACCGGACGTAACAAATAGAAGAAAAACAAAGCCTGGACCATCATCGGTGTTCCCCGGAAAAACCATACATAGAAACCCACGACAAATCGCGCGATCTTCTTTAAAACCTTGACAAAAGCAGAGTCCATCGGATCTTCCGGAATCGCTCGCAATGCCCCGGTAACCAGTCCTAGAAGAAGACCTACGACCGTCCCCACCAAGGCAAATAACAGCGTATTCTGAATACCAAAGGAAAACAGGCTCCAGTTTTCGGTAAATATTTCAAACGCTCTTCCAAAATCGATACTCATTGAGTGTCAAACCTTTCTAACTATTCTTCTGTTGGTGCATTTTCTACAGCCGTAGCCATATATTCATTACGCGTGTCTTGATCGATTGAATCTAACGCTTCCTGTACGGCGTTGAAGAAATCACTGTCGCGACTTCCTTCAGCCAAACCGATCGAAACAGTTGTGTCGACTTCAAATCCATGTCCTTCATCAAATTTTACGATCGCAAGACCTGGATTGGCCGCAACAACACCTTCTGCCACCGGCATCTCCGCCGTGATTCCATCTGCCACTCCGTTTTGTAGAGCAGCGACTAATTCCGGATAAGTTGCCAATGGTGTCTGGTGATTGACACCTTCGATCTGATCGATGACTGTATCATAGTTCGTATTTTTTTGTCCGATTACATTATGTCCGGAGAATTGTTGGATATCCGTATATCCTGCCATTTCGCTGTCTGCACGAACGATCATGACCATCCCTTCACTTTCATAGTAAGGGCTCGTAAAGTCGATTCCTTCTTCACGTTCTTCACTAGCTGTCATTCCGGCAATGATCGCATCAATTTCACCAGATTCCAAAGCAGGCTGCAGACCATCCCAAGAAATCTTCTTCACTTCCAGTTCCTGTCCTAGTTCATCCGCAATCGCCTGAGACATCATGACATCATAACCGTCACAATATCCTCCGCCGCCGCTGATCTCTACGGCAGAATCCGTTTCCGCATCCGCTGTCTGCCAGTTAAACGGCTGATATCCACATTCCATTCCGACTGTAAATGTGTTGTCTTCCGCTTTGTCTTGTCCTCCAGAACATCCTGCCAGTGCCATCGCACCAACTAAACTTGCCGCAAGTAATTTTTTCATTTCATTTTACCTCCTAAAGTTCATGAAAATAGATAAGAAAAAAGCCATATGCGTTATCCATATGGCTTGTCTTTGCCTTCAAGATAACCCCTCTTCTTACGAAGGAGTGCAGTGGGTATTTCCCAAAGCCCCAAGAAACGCTGCCGCCGCAGTTTTTCCTTCGGCGATGATTACCTTTCCTGCAGTTCACAGTTCGCCAACTCCCTGCAGTACTCTGATGCATCGCTACCTCTATCTTCATCTGATTTACTTGTATGTCCCCATTATAGGAGTTTCTATCGTACAAGTCAATGTAAACTCGGCATAAATCATCGATTCAGAAAATGTCCCAACAAACTGGACGAATCATAGACCATGGGAATCTCTGGAAAAATAAATATCATCCGATAGATATAATAGACGATCATGCAGCCAATCCACATCCACAACAATCGCTCCATCCACTTGCGTTTCTTTTTCCATTTACAAAAGCCAATTAGTAAAGCGAATCCTCCCGTAGGGATCAACATCGCATGATACATCAAAGATGTAGAAAGGTCTCCCTGAAGCAAGTAATACAAACTCGTCGTCATATTGCAGCCAGGACACGGGATCCCCAATACTTTTTGAACCGGACAGTAAGTTCCCATCAAAAGAACAAACAGGAGCAATACAACGATTGCTCCTAAAGTCTTTCCAATTTTTTTAGCGGTGGGCATAACGCGCAATATCATTCAAAGAACTCTGGCAAATGGCCATGGAGATGATTCCAAGCCCCAAAATAGGCATTACCAGCTGGATGATACTGTTATCCGGCACACTGAAGCCATTATCAAATTCAAGCTGAGCCAAAGCTTTTCCCGCTTTCCAATAGAAATAAATGCCGTAAAGTCCGCAAGTTACAATTGTCAATAAAATAACGATTCCCGGTTCGGCAACGCGTGGTTTATTTTGCACATCACAACAAGCGTTGATATCTCTGGCAAGACAATACAACCAGTAATAAGAATAGATGCCGCAAGTCACAATCGTTAAAACGATGCTCAAACCAATGCTTCTTTCCATGATAAAAATCTGTCCGTGTGATTTTTCTGCCGTGCTTGAAGAATTTTGAGAACTATTTGTCTGATACTGTGGCTGAGGTGATTCCGGAGTTGCTAAAGAAGCCAACTCTGTTTCTTTTAACCGTTTCCAATCTGCCATGCCCGTTTTCCATACAAAAGTATTGCCAAAGATCTGGCGAGCCTGGATCAACGTTTCCATCTGTTCTCTGGTATATGGTCCATTTTGGGCGTTTTTATCATCTACATAATACCATTGTTCTGAAGAACTCATATCCGGAATAGGAATCTCGGTTGTCTTTAACTTTACCCAATCTTCCATACCCTGTTTCCATACCAGAGTGTCTTCATTGATTGTCTTTGATTTTAAGAAGGCCGTCATTTCTTCTAAGCCATAAGGTCCCATGGCCTGATCGTTTTTGACATAGTACCAAACCTTGGATGGTTCCTCATTTTTTTCCTCCGGTGCTTCTTTAGCAGCTGGCTCTTCTTCCCTTGTTTCTTCAACAACTTCTTCTGTATTCTCTTCTGTGACTGCTTCTTCAGCAGCAGGTTCTTCTACAACAGTTTCTTCAACTTCTTCTATTTTAGTTTCTTCTACGATTTCCTCTTGAAGAACAGGTTCTCCACATTCAGGACAAAACTTTGCGTTTTCTGGAAGCTCTGTTCCACATTTTTTACATTGCATATTTTCAACTCCTTAAGTTTGACTGTTATCAAA
>NZ_CALVBG010000047.1 GCF_944325745.1 uncultured Faecalicoccus sp.
CAAAAACTTTGAAACTTTAATAAGTTTTTCACCGCTTTAAGTAGAAGCGTTGATAATTTCTTAAAGGAATCAATCTTTTGGGGAAGTTGACAACAGTTTTTCCTTTAATATCTGATTTTTGTCATAGGCGTTCTCAAGATCCTGCAGATTGCCAAGATCTGGGATATTCACGGAAGTTTCAATTTGTTTAGGATTTTCTTCAAGATCATTTAAAGTGATTGCGGAGGATCCTTCAAGCTGGCTGCGAATACTTTTGGAACGGTCTACACATAGCTGATATAAAGTGCTGACCGCAAGTTCATGCTCCTCAAAAGATACATAGGCGCTCGGATCTTTTTTGACATAGGGCGCAATCATCGAAGATTCTTTTAAAAACCAAGTTTTGAGCCATTGACTATCTATATTTTGGGTCAGGAAGGTGTCAAATAAATCAAGATATTCATCCTGATAGGATTCTACGAGATTTGTAAACAAAGGCCGGTTTTCCAGAACGTTTTCATACCAGGGCGTTAAGATTGGAAAGTTGATCAGATACGTATTGTCCTGTATCGGATCGGTCATTTCAAAACAATACGTTCCAAATCCAAGATTTTGATCCCAAGGAAGTATTTGTATTTTTCCTTGCTCTTCATAAAGATAGTAATTATGACCGGTCGGACCCATGTAACTGTCCCAGTTCATGGTAAAAACCAAGACGACAAAATATCGCAAGGTATGATCGACATCGACATATTGTTCGAGGTTTTTGTTTAAGTTTAGCTGACGGATGCTTTCGATCAGATTCTTTTTATCTTCTGGATCTGCGTTCGTTTTCGCATGATCAAAGATTCCCGGATAGGATGTGCTCATTTCTCCCAAGTAACATAACCCGATATCTCGATTATCGTATTCCAGGCGTTTGTAGTCAGGCTTATACAATTGGCCATGAGAATTCCCGTACTGGCGTTTTAAAAATCCATCCTCAATTTCTTCAATAACGACATAGAGCCCGATGGGTTCCTGATTGATCGTGACCCACGCAAAAGAACAAAGAGGGCTTAAGACACCCATCCGCTGATAAAGATCATAAGCCAGTTTGGTTTTTAAATAACTGTTATCTTGAAAAGAAGCATCCAAAGTAAGTTTGTCCAGGCCATGATACGTCACGCCATCTTCATAATGATCAAATTCAATTTTATAGCTGTAGCGTGACAATCCATATTCTTTGCTTAGAGAAAGCGAGTTGTTCCCTTTGATTCGCAAGCCGACTCCGGCAATGGTTTCCTCATCGATTTTTATATCTGCCATTACGTATTCTTCTTTTTCCCATAATGCGGCCACATCATCGACCTGAAGATTGATTTGATGAACATACGAGTCATCAAATAATAATTTTTCATAGCCCATAACAGGGGTTGTTTTCCAAAAAAGGGCAATGACCAAACCGATGGCAAATACAATCAAAACGATCTTGTCAAAGTATTTCTTCGTATACATATCAGCCTAAAAATTCACCATTATAAGAAATTAATGAAGCTTCTTTGATTCCGTCTGATTTTTCTAAATCAGAAACGATATTCAGGTCTTCTTCTGGCGCGATGCGGACTTCATAAATCAGTTCGATTTCATTTTTGTGAGCGGTACGGCTCTTGAGCCGGGACTTTTTGGTCTTGTCCTTGATTTGTTTCGATAGATCAGCAGCACTTTGACTATCCTGTACTTTTAAGATCAAAAGATAAGGCGTATGAACATAAGTTCGATCCCGAAGACAAAGCAGAACCAAACTGATGAGCAAAGATCCTACAAAAGCGAGGATATAGCCTCCGGCTGCCAAAATGATGCCGCCTGCCAAGCTCCAAAATAAGAAAACGATATCCATCGGTTCTTTGATTGCGGTACGAAAACGGACGATGGAAAGAGCCCCTACCATACCCAGCGATAAAACGACATTCGAAACAACACACATGATCAGCATGGCGGTGATCAAACACATCGCAATCAATGTGATCCCAAAATCTGCACTGTATAATACACCGGTATGTGTCCGTTTATAAATGACCGCAATGGAAATTCCCAAAATGAATGCCAATCCCATGGTGATCAGAATTTGAGAAAGGGTCTGGGTCGGAAATTGGTTTAAGAAGTCGGTATTAAAAATATCGTTGAATCCCATAAAGGCCTCCTATTCGTAGTAACGGGACATGGCATATTTTGAATAAGCTTGTCTATGCGGATTGATTATATTTAATAAATCGGCAAGAAAATCTGGGAAATAGCCATCGTATTTCACTTCCATGATGACATGATCTTCTATGGAAAAATGCTTGAATTCATCTAAGAAACAAGAAATATCATGAGAAGTTTGAATGTTAGAATCCAGGGTGATACGGACATTTCCATAAGGGTAGACAAAAGCTTTTCGTTGATACGATACGATGACCTTGGGTCTCATTCCGCTGTTCCATGCCATTAGAAATGCCTTGGCGAGAGGTTCTTTTTTTTCGGACAGAAAATGGATGTCACCATTTAAAAGGTCGTTAGCCTCCGCTTTGCTGAGGATGATCGAACGCTTTTGACCATGAGGGCCATGTTTTCGTTTGTTTTCCAAGCGGATAAAGTCCGGCTTTTCCCCATAATAACGGAGTCGAAATTTCTGACGAATCAAGTAGCCTTGGAGCTTTTCTTTATAAAATTGATCAAAAGGCGTATCGAAATAAAGAGAGTGGATCCAATATCCGTTTTCGTCCCCGTGCTTGTCCATCGTTAAGAAAGGCCGCAGACGCCTTTCAATCATCAACGCCTGCGGCTTGGTCAAAGTGTATTTACATTCTTGACGCCAATCAGTCATAATCTGAGTTTCCGTAACCGGAGTTGCCTCCGTATCCGGAATTTCCTCCATAGTTTGAGTTGTCCCCGTAATCAGAATTATTATAACTTCCTCCGCCAGAACCTCCAGAATTCGCAGGAGGAGTCGTGTTGACTGTCGGAGTCTGCTGCTGCACTGGAGCTTGTACGGCAGGAGCACTAGGAGTTGTATTTGATGTTGGCGCTTGCTGCTGTACAGGAGCGTTGTAGTCGGTTTGTTCGTAATCCGTGACCCCATCATTGAGAGGCCCGTAATCGGTATCGTCATAATCTGTGATGCCGTCACTATAAGGACCATAATCCGAATTTCCAACATCTGTCACTCCATCACTGTCTTTTCCATAGTCTGTGGAATGATAATCTGTGACCCCGTCATTCAGCGGACCATAATCGGTGTCATCTTTTGGGATGTCTTTTGAATTATGTCCGGCGATCACGACCCCTGTACGCGCATCTACATCGTATTTGTATTCAACGCCATCAATCGTGAATTCTAATTCATAGATTGCCAGTCCATCATCGAAATCGAATTCTTTCTCTGAAAACTGAGCTTTCGATGCATCCACCTTTGCCTGGGTCAAAGCAATCTCTTTGGCCTTGTCTAAGGAAATATATGTATTATCTTGATAGTTTGTATCGTAGTCATCACTGTCTATGATCACAATTCTCTCTTTCTCAGATACATGCGTACCGAGGATATCTTCTAAATCGCCTAAAAAGGATCCGCTAGGCAAATAAGAGCCAGGCATCAATTGTAAGACTACATTTCTTTTTTTACCATCGATCGTATCATCCAAGTAGCCTGTTGATTTGATCTTGGTCATCGCATCATTCAAAGCGGTCTCACAATCTTTTCCTTCGAATTCGTACTCATCCACCATAGCTTGTCCATCTTTGTTCAAGCCTATCAGCGAAGTGACGTTGCCTTGCTCATCGTAGCGAAATTCGATCTGAGGATTTAGACTCAGTACCAGAGTCCCTTCTTTAGGGGTCTGTGCACTACTGCATCCAGTCAGAAGAATTGCCAGCGAACAGGCAACAGAAGCAACTGTTAAATAAATCTTTTTCATCTTCTGGTTCTCCTTTTCTCTTTATTTAATTGTACTAAAATACATCGATATCAAATGTTAAGAAAGAGAAAAGAAAATGTAAAAAGAACGTAAAATAAGCAAAATAAAATCTTCGGAATCAGAATTTAAACAAATATTCGGAAATATCTGAACTGAAAAAAGAATATATGTTTTTATGCATATTTGAGATGGGAAAAAGTTATCGAAATTCGATATGCATTACAGTGTTTGTATGAGGAAGATATTCAATGAAAGCTCTTATGTTTCTGTTTTGATCGCACTGCTCTTTTCCTAGATCATAGGTGTTTTTATTCAGGGTGAAGGAATAAAACTTGCGGTTTTTATCATAACCTTCTACATTGTAGAAAATGGAATATTCATAATTAGAATCGAAATCAAATTTCAGCTGCGATAAATATACTTCCTCATAATCAAAAAGATACGGAATGTCCAGGATGAAACTTTTGATTGACCAAATGCAAAAAAGCGATCCCAAAATCAAGCCAATCCCCCATGCGATTTTCAACCGTATCTTGTTTAGTTTTGTGACGGAAGTGATGATGATCGCAAGAAAAAATATTGTCAGCACAATAGAAGACATGCCAGATTTTATATATCCGGCAACCCCCTCTTCGAATCCCCCTTGGAAGGCGAAAACAAAAAAAGTCGGGATCCCTATAAAGAATAAAATACCAAACAGAATAAAAATGAAAAAAGCACATTTATATCTTAAATCTTTATTTTTTTCATGATCTAAATTCATTGTATGAAATTCCTTCCTCTGCGAATATCTGTATATAAAATATCATGATGGATTCTGAAAATTACTCGCCTGGTAAGGAATTTACAAAGATTTAACGGTAAGCTGTATTGCAGTTTTTTAATCCGATATCATGGGCTGAAAAAGTTCGTTATCGATTTTATCAATTTCTTCTGCAAGATTGAGAGCGTGGTCGTTGATACGGTCATAATCGGTCAAGATGCGGGAGAAAGAGATCCCTAATTCACTGGATATTGTTTTGTTTTTTAATCCTTGGATCTGCATATTTCTCCATTCTTGGGTATTTTCATCAATATGGTCGTTATATTCACCCGCTTGTTTGAGATCAAAGATCAAATCATGCATCTTGAAAGTCCGGCTTTTCATCTTTTTTAGAATCTTTTTTTCTTCGTCTGAACTTTTTTCTTTAGAGATCACAATAGCTTGGCGATCCATGTTGATAGCATAGTCCGAAATTCGTTCGATATCGACCAACATAGTATAGTAAGCCGTTAAATTTTGTGAGGTCTCCTGATTGAGATTTCCGTTTCCAAAGACTTCTGAAATATAATTGGAAATCGCATTATTTAAAAAGTTCACTGTCTTTTCTCTTTTTTGGATGGACTTAGAACGCTCTTCCTGATAATGGATCAGCTGATCAAAGGCATCGCTGACATTGGCATAGGCAAGATCCATCATCCGCATGACTTCATCGTGGACCTGCTGCACATTGATGGCCGATACCCCTACGATCTTATTGGCTTTGGGTAATGGCTGCAGATACATCAAGCCTTCTGAATCCAGGGCCATTTTTTCACTAGGCAGAATACGTTGGGCAAAATCAGCCAGATAAGTTCCAAAGGGCAACAACACAAGGGTCGTAACGACATTGAACAACGTATGCATATTGGCAATCTGCTGCGGTGCATTGTCCGGCGTCCAGCTTTCTACCAAAGTTGTCAAAGGAGTCAGGATGCATATCGTTGTGAATAAAATTGTACCGATGATGTTAAAGCTGAGATGAATGATCGTAGTTTGTTTGGCTTCTCGGCTTGTTCCAATCGAAGCCAAGACGGCCGTGATGCAGGTCCCGATATTTTGTCCAAACAATACAAAGACAGAGCCTTGCAGCCCAATCACACCGCTTCTGGCCAGCGCCTGCAAGATTCCTAAGGAAGCCGAGGAGCTTTGAATCAAGGCTGTGAATAGTGCTCCGACAAGGATACCGATAGCCGGGTTGGCAAACCGGGTGATCATGGAGATGAATAAAGCGGATTCTCGTAAAGGTTCCATCGATGTCGACATCATATCCATACCGATAAACAAGATCCCTAAACCTGAAACAATGGAACCCAGAGAATGAAGTTTTGGATTCTTTAAAAAGACGATCATCACGACACCGGCAAACGCAAATAGCGGAGCGATCTCGCTGATATTTAACGCCACCAGTTGGCCGGTGATCGTGGTCCCAATGTTGGCGCCCATGATGATCCAGACCGCTTGTCGCAAAGTCATTAGCCGAGCGTTGACAAAACCGATGACCATGACGGTCGTGGCGCTGCTGGATTGAATGATGGCTGTGATCACGGCGCCGACCAAGACGCCTAAAAAGCGATTGGATGTCAGTTTCTCAAGAATGGATTTCAACCGGTCGCCGGCAGCTTTTTCCAAACCATCCGACATCATCTGCATTCCATATAAAAATAGGGCGAGACCTCCCAGAAGTCCTAAGATCAACGATAGGTTCATAGTGTTCTCCCTTAAAAAATTTGTTTGAGTATCAACGCCATTTTCTCAGTAAATGGCGCAAAAGACAAATCATTTTTGAAATATATCGAAAAAATTCAACGCGGTTTTATGCCCACTATTTTTGTTTAGAAAACTTAAAAATAAATAAAATTTAAATATTTGGTAAATGTTTTCTGAAAGGGATGGTTATTTTAGTGATTTGCTATATAATAATAGATACGAAGGACGATAGTATGAAAAGGAAATCGTATATTTTAGTAGTTGCAGTTGTATATATATTATTTGGAATTTATTTTTATAACAATCCAATCATCTTAAAAAACAGCAGTTTAGAGCTTGAAGTAAATAGTAAATTTGATCCTTATGACAATATTCAAAACATTGTTTTTGGAACGAAAAAAGGTGTAGAGATCGAAGGGAAGGTCGATCCTAAAAAGCCGGGAGATTACACGATCACCTATGTCTTCAAAGATAAAACGCGGCCTATGAATATCGCAGTTCGAGATACGCAAGCGCCACATTTAGAAGTAAAGGATAAAAAAGTGGATCTGCAGACAGAAATCACTCCTGAATTATTTGTGAAGAAAGTATCGGATGATTCAAAATATGAGCTTTCTTTTGAAAAGGAACCCGATCCTGATCGAGTGGGAGAACAAAAACTCAAAGTCGTGGCCGAGGACGCTTACGGAAACAGTACAAAAAAAGAAGTGGTATTGAACCGCATGAAGGATGAAAAACCCCCGACCTTTAAAAAAGTCAAGGGTATCGAAGTGATGCAAGGATCGTCGGATGATGTTCGTTCCAAGATAAAAGTAGAGGATGATCTAGATCCCGAACCTAAGGTGGAAGTGGATACGAGTTCAATCGATATGTATACACCGGACACATATACTGTTACTGCCACCGCAACGGACCGATCTGGCAATTCGACTGATCAATCTTTGGAAATTGAAGTAGTGGAGAATCCTGAATACTCAGAAAAAGTGGTGTATTTGACTTTTGATGATGGACCTAGTGAAAACACGAAAGAAATATTGGATATCTTGAAAAAGCACAAGATAAAAGCCACGTTCTTTGTGACGGGATATGACGATACGCACAGAGAGTATATCAAAGAAGCTTACGATCAAGGACATACGATCGGATTGCATACATATAGTCATGATTATGCCAGCGTTTATTCTTCGACGGATGCTTATTTTGCGGATTTAAAGGCTGTCAGCGATATGGTTGAAGAAATCACGGGAGAAAAATCTACGATTATACGTTTCCCAGGCGGATCTTCGAACAGTATCAGCGCTAACTATTCCGTAGGAATCATGAGCAAGCTGGTGGATATGGTCACGGAGAAGGGCTATCAGTATTTTGACTGGAACGTTAGTTCGGGAGATGCCGAAGGAAATAACATTCCAAAAGAACAAATCATAGAAATGAGCTGTACAGATGAATTGAATCATATCAATCTTCTTTTCCATGATTCGAGTCCTAAAGATACTACGGTCGAGGCTTTGGATAGTATCATTCAATTCTATAAAGATCACGGCTACAAATTTTATCCTTTGACACACGATTCTTATATCTGTCATCACGGGACCACCAATTAAACACTTATTTTAAACAACAATCCTCTGGAGATTGCTCCAGAGGATGTTTTTTAGAGATTGATCAGCGTTTTATCCAAGATCATTTGGGCTACTACGGATTTCTTTTGACCGGAGTTCATGGCTGCTTGTTCAATGTAGTGGTGTGCTTTTTCTTCGCTCCAGTGATATTGTTCGATCAAGACCAGTTTTGCCTGGTAGATTAGACGATCATCGTGGAGCTTTTTGTTTAACTTTTTTATTTGAATCATGCTTCTTTGGATTTGAATACGGCTGGCTTCCAGACAGCGTAATGCCTGATAGATCATATCTTTGGGACAAGGGATTCCCAGAACGAAGATTCCTTCTTCTTTGACTTGGTAGACGATTTGATCATATGTTTCTTTTTTCGTCAACAACAAGACGCCGATCGGATATTGACTGGCGCATTGTCTGGCTAAGCGGACTCCAAACTCATTGGGAAGGGGCAGCTGGATGATGCATAGATCTAGTGTTTGCTGCCGCAAAACTGTTTGTGCTTCCTGCGCAGTAGAAACACGGATTTGTTGAGCCTCTGGCATAAACTCATGCACAAGTTTAGAAAGCTTAGGCGATGGACTGACGATTAAGATCTTAAGCATTAGTCTTTAGAAGTGATATAGGCTTGCCAGATTGCTTCCGGAAGGTTTCGCTTCACAAAATCACTGGATCTTGCGAGTTCTGAAGCCTCTTGAAGATTGCGAGGCAAAGGCTGTAGTTGCGAGAGGATCGTTTCATCGGCTTCAAATAAATTGAGGTCGACACTGGGTTGCGGTTCTAAATTTTCTTGGATTCCCTCTAAGCCGGCCTCGATCAGAAGCTTGTAGGCAAGATACGGGTTCGATAGACAGTCCGGGGAGCGAAGCTCGATTCGTTGGGTTTGATTTCGGGTCGCCGGGATGCGAATGGCTTGAGAGCGGTTTTGAATCGACCAGCTGACATAGCCCGGCGCTTTAAAAGATCCCAATCGCTGGTAGCTTTTTTCGGAAGGATTCAAAAACAAGGTGATCTCCGCTAAACGACGCAAGATTCCGGCCATAAAAGACATGGTCAGATCTTTTGTGCTGTCTTGAGAAGAAATCGACATATTGATATGCATGCCGTTGCCGCTTTCTTCCGCTAACGGTTTGGGACTAAAATCTGCCACCAGCCCGTTGGCTTTGGCGGTCGTTTTTACGACCCATTTAAAGGTCGCCGCATCATCGGCAGCGCGTAATGGATGGGAGTGCAGGAAATCAATCTCATTTTGACCAGGTCCCTCTTCATGATGGCTGGCTTCCGGATAGAGCCCCATTTCTTCCAAGGTCAAACAGATATTTTTGCGGACATCTTCTCCGTTATCTTCCGGTGCAATATCCATATATCCGGCGTTGTCCAAGGGGATATACGTATTGTTTCCGGCTTCGTCCGCTAAAAATAAATAAAATTCAAACTCGGAACCAATCTCGATTTGATACCCTTTTCCAACAGCTTTTTCCATCGTTTGTTTTAATAAGTATCGGGTATCCAATTCGAAAGGGGTTCCATCAGGATACTGGATATCGCAATACATGCGGAGCACGGATCCATCTAAAGAACGCCAAGGTAAGATCGACATAGTGTTCGGATTAGGAACTAAGAAAAGATCGCTATGGACATTTTGATCAAATCCATCGATGGCACTGGCATCGAAACTGATGCCTTCCTCAAAGGCGCGTTTTAATTCTCTGGGCAAGATGGAAATGTTTTTCTGTTTTCCAAAAACATCAAAATAGGCCAAACGAATAAAGGTGACGTTTTGTTCTTCCACATAATCGAGGATATCTTGTTTTGTGTACATAAGCTTTCTCCCTTTTTTATGATTAGGTTATACAATAAATTACATTTTGTTTCAATATTTTCAAAAATTTTCATTTTCTGTTGACTTTCCCCTTTTTTTGATTAGAATAAAGACCATAGAAAACGGCAAAGATGCCAGAATTTAGAAATCCTATGGATTTCTTGTCTGCTCTTGCCGTTTTTTTTATTTTCTTAAAGGAGAAATCGATATGACAACAGACATCACAAAGATTTTTGGTTCCAAAGTTTTTAATGAAGATTGTATGCGAGAGGGATTAGCTTCTGATACCTATCGTGAGCTGCAGAAAACCATCCAGGAAGGCAAACCGTTAAATCCCAAAATCGCCAATGCCGTCGCACATGCGATGAAAGAATGGGCCTTATCGCAAGGAGCGACCCATTATACCCACTGGTTCCAGCCGATGACTGGGGTCACGGCGGAAAAACACGACGGATTCATCAATCCTATCGAAGGCGGAAAAGTTCGATTGACCTTTTCCGGAAAAGAATTGATCAAAGGAGAACCGGACGCTTCCAGTTTTCCCAATGGAGGACTTCGGGCGACCTTCGAAGCCCGCGGATATACCGCCTGGGATCCGACTTCTTATGCCTTTATCAAAGATAATGTCCTCTGCATTCCGACCGCATTCTGTTCTTATACAGGACATGCCTTAGATAAAAAGACGCCTTTACTGAGAAGTATGGAGGCCATCAATACGCAAGCTTTGCGAATCTTAAAGCTTTTTGGCAATGAAGAAGTGACCTCCGTGAAGACCACCGTAGGACCGGAACAAGAATATTTCCTGGTCGATAAAGAGTATTACGCAAAGCGAAAAGACTTGATCTATACGGGACGAACCTTATTTGGTGCCCCTTGTCCTAAAGGGCAGGAAATGGAAGATCACTATTTTGGAACGATCAAATCCCGAGTGCAGGCCTTCATGAAAGATTTGAATGAACAACTGTGGGA
>NZ_CALVBG010000048.1 GCF_944325745.1 uncultured Faecalicoccus sp.
CAGGTCGATCCGTACACAGTAGGACTGCGCTCCAATGATCAGATCCAAAAGGTCAATCAAGGTTTGCGTGAAACCGCAAAAAAAGAAAAGCTCGATTATATCGATCTCTATTCCGCTTTAAAAGATGATCAGGGAAATCTCAAGGCGGAATATACGGTGGATGGTCTACATTTGAGTGATGCCGGATATCAGGTGGTACAGGAAATCATCGAGCCCTATTTGGATGCTTGAAGTCAAAGAGTAGATTGGATAGAATGAAAACAATGAAAGAATGGATATTAGAGCTGCGCTCTTTGAGAGGGTATGATGCGCTTTTTATCGGACTGATCGTTTCCTTGTTTTGTACCCAGATCATCACGGCCGCATATTTGTTGATCGTTTTAGGGGTGGCTCTTTATAAAAAAGAATTGATCCCAGCCCTTCGCAAACAACCAGGCGCCCTTTGGATCTATGCCTTTATCGGACTGCAGGTGGTTGTTTCCGCTTTTGAACAGAATATTGTAGGACTTGTTAATGCGTTAGGCATGGGACTGGTGATGTTGTGGCTGGCCCTTTATCGGGAAAAGATTCATCCTAAGACATTGACCTTGGGAATTGATTTGATGCTTGTGCTCTCGATTTTGGCGGGGATTTATGCCCTGGTCCAATTTCAGGAATTCTCTCAGGCAAAAGGCTATTCCTTTTGGGAATTCCATATCCAGAATTCACCGAAACGAAGGATCATGGCCACTTTCGATAATGCCAATCTCTATGCCACGATGTTGGAGATGTGGATCTTTTTAGGTGTCTATCGGTTCACGCAAAATAAAAAGATTTCCTACCGGCTTTTTGTCGTTTTGGTTTCTTTCTTTAATTTTGGATTGTTGTTGTTGACGGGCTGCCGAACAGCCTTGTTGCCTTTTGTGATCGTGATTCCTTTGTTTTTGTGGCTGGCCAAAGAAAAAGGCTGGTTTTGGCTTTCGGTGCTCGTGATGGGGGCAGGGATCCTGTTTGTCTGCTTAAATCCATCGATGATTCCGCGCATTACCGATATGAGTACGCTGGAATCACGGTTCAAGATCTGGCGATGTGCCTGGATTGGTTTCTGCGCCTATCCTTTGTTTGGTTTAGGGCCGCAATCGTATGGCATGTATTACCGAATGTTTGATGGCCACAAAGCGCCGCATTGCCACAATATCTATATTGATGCCTTTGCTTCCTATGGGATCCTTGGCGTTGTATTGCTTGTGATCTATGCTTTCCGTTACTTATTGCCGGAGATCTTTTCCGTGCGCAAAACCAACCCTCGTTTGTTTGGACTGATGGTCGGTATGATCGGGATCTTTTTGATCCATGGCCTTTTGGATGTAACGATGAATGTGCTTGCGACATCGCTTGTTTTCCTGATGATCTTAAATTCGGCACCCCTTTATAAAAGGATTGAAAATTCATCAAAAAATATGATAAGCTAAGGGCGAAGAAAACAGACAGTAGAAGGAGATTTTATGCGAATTTCTCAATTCTTGGTCTGCTTTTTTTTGCCTTTTTCTTTAGGGAGCACCTCTGTTCAAACCGATTGGATGGAGCAGCTCCAAAAACTCGAAAACCAAGTGCAGACTTGTGATTCGGCTCATGCTTCTTCACTCTCCGAAGATCTTTCTAAACTCTACCAAGAGATCATTTCCCAAAAAGAAAAGATCCAGACAAAGAAAGATCAAGTGGAGGATCAAAAGTTCGAACAAAAGGAAGCCCTGCGTCAACAAGAGACAAAGATCGAACGTCAAAAAGATCAGCTTGCGATTGAATTATTAAAGAATCAAAGCACGTATCCGATATCTTCAAAAGATCTGCGAAAGCCTTTAGAAGAACTGGTGGTTCAAAACGACAACTATCGATTACTTCAAGATCAGGTTCAAAAACTCGAGAAACAATGGGAATCTTTTCAAGTTTCTGCTCAAGAACTGGAAGCGATCCAAGAGCGTATCGAAGCAGCGCAAAAGGAGTTGTGGATCCGCTTTGGACAAGATCAAAGGCCCGACAGAAAAACCAGTCACACTTTTGATTCTCATCAGATCATTCAAGGTACGCAAGATCTTCCGGCGTTTGGTGGGATGCATGCCAACGACTGGCAAGTTCCGTATACTTGCTTGAATCCCCAGGCTTCGATTGCGGAAACGAGTCCGTTTTTTCAAGAACTCATTTTAGGGGCATCGATCTCGGCGGGGACCTGGACCTATCCGCAAGGAGGACTTCATCTAGGAATGGATCTGGCTGCGAATCTATATTCGGAAGTCTTGGCTCCAGCCAATGGACTGATTCTGTATGCCGATACACCTTGTGATTCCAACGACGGCTATTTAGGCAACTGGGAAGGCTGGCCCTATGGAGGAGGCAATACGATCTGTATGATGGTCTCGGTTCAAGAGAAGCTGTATGCGATCTCGCTAGCTCATCTTTCCAATGAATTCTATGTCCAGGCCGGACAACAAGTTCATCAAGGCCATGTATTGGCACTGTCGGGAAACAGCGGAAACAGTACCGGACCGCATACGCACGTTGAAGTTTTTGAAATTCATGTTTCCCTGGAAGAAGCGGTGACTTATTTTATGGAGCAGGCTGATTTTGCCTTTGGCTGCGGATGGGATGAGCCGGCAACTTCCAGTGCGATTGCGACGCGCCTTCGCCCGGAAACTGTAATATAATAAGAGATAGAATATGGAAACACTTTTTTTAAAACGGATGAAAAATGATCTAAAGGATGATTACGAGGCCTTTGTGGAAAGTTTGTCTCGGCCTTTGTTGCGGGGTCTGAGATATGATCCCCGCAAGATCACACTAGAAAAATTAAAGGATAACGCTCCTTTGGGAAAACAAAGTCCTTTTTGTCCGCAAAGTTTTTATGTGGACCAGGCTTTGGGAAACCACCCTTATCATATTGCGGGCGCCTTTTATTTACAGGAGCCTAGCGCATCCAGTGCTGTGGAGATCTTGGATGTGCAGCCCGATGATATCGTATTGGATCTTTGTGCTGCCCCGGGCGGTAAAACCACACAGATTGCTTCCCGGTTAGAGGATGGCTTTCTGGTCTGCAATGAATACGATCCCAAGCGGGCGATGGTCTTGTTGTCGAATTTGGAGCGGATGGGCGTGCGAAATTTTGCCTTGACCCAAGGGGAAGTGGGCCCCTTATGCGAACAGCTGCATGATTGTTTTGATAAGGTTTTAGTCGATGCCCCTTGTTCGGGGGAAGGCATGATGAAAAAACACGATGCGGCGATGCAGTCATGGTCTTTGAGTCATGTTCAAGCTTGTGCCCGCCGTCAAAAAGAGATCTTATCCTCCGCTTATCAGGCGCTGAAAAAGGACGGGATCCTGGTGTATTCGACTTGTACGTATTCCCGAGAAGAAAACGAAGAAGTAATCGCCGCTTTTTTGAAAGAACATCCCGATATGATCCAAATCGATCCGCATGGTTCTTTTGGCAGGCAAGGGATCCCCACTCCAGGGATGGATGCGAAGAAAGTGGTTCGGATCTATCCGATGGATGGCGGCGAAGGCCACTTCGTATGTAAGATGAAAAAGATTGAAGGACAAACGCGCGCTTTACCGACGCAAAAGTTGAAAAAAACTGATCTGAAAACACAGGAAGAGTTAAAGAAATGGATCCATTGGATTCCTGACCAGATTCGGATCCAAAACAATCAGGTCTATGTCATGGATCATCCGTTTTTGAAATGTTCCCAGGTTCGTATGATCCGCCAGGGAGTCTTGGCAGGAACCTGGATCAAAAATCGTCTGGAACCGGCACACGCTTTATTTCAAGCTTTTCCTAAAGAGAATTATGTATTGACGCAGGAACTGAGCCTGGAACAAATGGATGAAGTGATGCATGGGGCTCCTATCGCCTCCCAAGTTTCCAAAGGATACGTCGCATATTGTATTGACGGACTGCCTTTTGGATTTGGCAAAAGCGATGGACAGCGCATCAATAATAAGATCCCCAAAGGCTTGCGTCTTTTGCCCGGCAGTCATGTGAAAAAGGAGAACGAAGAACATGAAAGATGAAGTCATGAAGTATGTGAAAGTGATCGCAGGAAGTTTTTTATTTTCCTTAGGGATCTATTTATTCATCACGCCCAGCGCTTTAAACTCCGGCGGTGTTGTCGGGGTTGCCCAGATCTTGAATCTTGTCTTACGACCTTTGAATCCGAATCCTGAGAATTTGGATCTGACCGGGTTTATGAACTTGTTATTGAATGTACCGCTGTATATTCTGGCCTTGCGATCGATCTCCAAATCTTTCTGTATCCGTACCTTGATCAGCATTTTGATCCAGATGGTCACCTTGTCTTTGCTGCCTCCGATCCATGAAGCCGTCATGCCGGATATGCTGAGCAATTGTGCTTTCGGGGCCCTGATGAGCGGTGTCGGGGTCGGCCTTTGTCTTCAGAGCAGTTCCTGTGCCGGCGGGATCGATATCTTGGGCGTCTATTTTTCCAAAACCAAGCCGGATTTTTCGGTCGGGAAACTTTCGATCCTTTTGAATATCTTTGTCTTTGCGATCTTTGCCTATATCGTCGATGTACAAAGTGCACTTTATTCCATCATCTTTGTTGCCCTGATGTATACGGTAGCGGATCGTGTGCACTATCAAAATATCAATATTTCCGCTATGATATTTACAAAGAACCCGGATTTAAAAATGGAGATCTTACAGCGTCTGCATCGCGGCGTGACGCGTTGGGATGGAACGGGCGTCTATACGGGGGAGCATGAAGACATTTTAGTTGTCGCCTTGAACAAATATGAGATTCGCCGTTTAGAGAAGGTCATCCAAGAAGTGGATCCGCAGGCATTTGTGATCTTGAATGAAGGACAAAAGATCCATGGCGGATTTGAAAAGCGGTTATAAGGAGGATACCCATATGAAAAAATTCGCGAGTATTTTAATGGTTCTAGCTTTGTGCGGCTGCGGTTCACAAGAAATTGAATCCATTCGATTATCTTGTGATCAAAAAGATCTGGAAGTGGATGAAACCATAAAGATCAAAGTACAAGTGGAACCCGAATCCATCGAGCTTTCGGAAGACTCTTTCCATGCGACCAAAGATCCGGATCTGGATTGGGATGGAGAAGTACTTCGCTTTACGGCTGATGAGGCTGGCGATTATCAAATCACGGCCAGCCAGGATGGTGTTTCCAGTAATACTTTGATCTTGAGTGTCAAAGAAGATCCGAAAGCTTCAAAAGAAAAAGAAGAAGCGGATGATGAAAAGACATCGAAAGAGCCGGAAGAACAAAAGACGGAAGAGGAATCGGAAGTCCAAAACCAGCCATCTTCTTCTGAGGAAACAGAAGAAGAATACACTGTTTCCTGGTCGCAAAGTGATCCGCTTCAAGTGGATGAAGTTTGGGAATATGGAAATCTGCTAGTCAATACCGATCAAGATGTCTGGATCCGTGGCCAACTTCCGCAAACGATCCGCGATGAAGAAGAAGGAATGATCTTGTGGAATGAAGATCAGTCCATGATGGTCCAAATCGAGGATCCGGATCATCTGATCCAACAAGGGAATCAAAGTGTAACGCTGGTCGGTCCGATCTCGAAAACAGACTCCGGATATAAGATCACCGTAAAACGCGTCTATTGATCAGAGATTTTTCTCTGATCTTTTTATTTTCGGGTACAATAGAATCAGGAGGAATCTGTATGAAAGAAATACGTTGTCCCAATTGTCAGACGGTCATTCCAATCGATGATTCGTTATATATTGAGATCTTGAAACAAGTTCGCGATGAACAGTTTGAACAAGAAAAACAGAAGTTGGAAAAGTTGGATCAAGAAAAACGAAAAGCGGAGCTTTCTTTGATGGAGAAAGAATATCAGGCCAAACTGGAGAAGTTAAACTCGCAGGCAGAACTAGAAAAGAGTTCACTGATCCAAAAACAACAGTCGCAGCTTCAAGAAAAAGAGCAGGAGATTGAACGCTTAAAAAGTCAAAAAACGATCGAACTGGCCAAAGCCGAGCTTTCGTTCAAAGAAAAGCTTCAAGATCTGGAGAATCAGAAAAATCAAATCGAGGCTCAGAAACATGAGCTTCTCTTGAATATGAATCAAAAGCTCAAAGATAAAGATGAGATGATCGAATACTATAAAGATCTGAAAGTTCGTTTATCGACCAAGATGTTGGGAGAGACCTTGGAAAAACATTGCGAGAATCAATTCAATCAGCTGCGTGCCACAGGCTTTCAAAATGCATATTTTGAAAAAGACAACGATGCCTCTTCCGGCAGTAAAGGCGATTATATCTTCCGCGAGCTGGATGAACAAGGCAATGAACTCGTTTCCATCATGTTCGAAATGAAAAATGAAGCCGACAAGACTGCCACAAAAAAGACCAATGAATCTTTTTTCAAAGAGCTGGATAAAGATCGAAAAGAAAAGAAATGCGAATATGCGATCCTGGTATCTTTGTTGGAGCCGGATAGTGAACTCTATAACAGCGGGATCGTGGATGTTTCGTATCGCTATGAGAAGATGTATGTGATCCGTCCGCAATTCTTTATTCCGATGATCACGATCCTTCGCAATGCCGCTTTAAAAAATGCAGACCTCAAAAAAGAGCTGATGGAAAGCCGCATGCAGAATATCGACGTGACGCATTTTGAAGAAAAGATGATGGATTTCAAAGAAGGATTCACGAAAAATGTCGAGCTGGCCAGCCGCAAATTTCAAGGCGCCATCGATGAGATCGATAAGACCATCTCGCACCTGCAAAAGGTTCGTGAAAACTTGGCGGCCAGTGACAGACAGCTGCATCTGGCCAATAAAAAGGTAGATAACCTCAGTATTCGTTCCTTAACGTATAAAAATGAAACGATGACCAAACTGTTTAAAGAAAATAAGAAATAGAATGGTATACTAAAGAAAAGAAAGTGTGGGATTGATTATGAAATGCCGAAATTGTCAAAAAGAAAATCCGGAAAGTGCCAAGATCTGTGTCTTTTGCGGAAAACCGCTGTATGATACACCGCCGGCTTTTCATCCTCCTAAAGACGAGGAAGAAGTTGTCTTAAAGAAAGAAGAACAGCCATCGCCTGCTCCCCAGCCGAAACGGTCCAAGACGCCGATGATCGTCGCTATTGTTCTTGGGGCTTTGATCGTATTAGGATTGGCGTTTGCCGTGATCTTTGGTCTGCGGTATTCGCAGCAGATGGATCAAAAAGATGAACAGATCCAAGACTTATTAGAAGAAAATGATCAAGCTTGGGAAAGCCTTCAGGAAGAGCGGGAGGCTAGACAGGACGCCGAAGAAAAAGCACAAGAAGAAGATCCTTGGGAGGAAGAAGATCCGTGGGAAGATCCCATGCCTTTTGATCCAGGTACGTATGTAGCCAACTATAACATGGTCTTGCGCGACGGACCGGATTATGGAGCCAATCGTACCGGCTCTTTGAAGAAAGATCAATCCGTAGTGATTGAAAGTGTACACGAAGGAGCTTCAGACAGCTATTGGGGAAAAACAAGTTCCGGAAGTTTTGTATGTATCCAAGATCCTGATTATACATACTTAAGAAAGAGTGAGTAATTATGGCAAAGCCCAAAAGAAGATTGACGACTTTTGGAAAAGTGCTGATCACCATGATCGTGATCCTGTTTCTGGTTTTGTGTGTTTTGATCAGCCAGCTGGTGATCCAGCTTACGAAACCGCAGGAAGAAAACCAGGCAGAACAGGCCAAGGTGGTCCAGGAAGAAGTGGAAGAACCTAAGAAAGAAGAATCTAAACACAGTGCCCGCGAAGAAGCCTATGCCCAGGCCCATCCGGAATTATCCGAAGAGGAAGTCATCAAACGCGTGGCGATGAACTTAGATCAGGAACCTTATTCCCATCTGGAAGAAGTCCAGGATCTGGATTCGGATCTTCAGCTGGTCAATAAGTATTACGCCTTGCCGGCAGGGTATGAACCGGCCGATCTGGTCCCCGTTTCAAGCAGCGGCGAAAATGGAACGGTCATGATGCGCCAAAATGCGGCAGCGGCCTTTGAAGAACTTGTCCAGGCCAGCGCCCAACAAGGCTTTATCTTGAATGCCTGTTCTGCTTATCGCAGCTATGCCTACCAAGAAGGACTCTATAATAATGGAGTGGCCAATTATGGCCAGAAATATGCCGATGCTTATTGGACAAGGCCGGGAAGCAGTGAACATCAGACCGGGCTCAGTGTGGATGTACGCATGGATAATGATTTCAGCGATCTGGATGCCGTGCGCAACCATCCTCAATACGATTGGCTGTTGGAACATCTGGCAGACTACGGTTTTATTTTACGATATCCCGATGATAAACAAGAGTATACTTTGATTGCGCCGGAAAGCTGGCATTTGCGCTATGTGGGTCAAGAAGCAGCCCGGGAGATTGCCGATCACAATTGGTGTCTGGAAGAATATCTTTATTATCAAAACTGACACGCATCCTGTCACAATGAGGTCTATCTTATTCTTAGGAGGTGGACCTCATGAAACCAATGGATGAGATTTGTTTTATATTGTTGTGCCTTCAATGGATCGCTCAGATTAGAGGGCTGTCCGTTGAGCAAGCGTTGGATCTTTTCAATGCTCATCATGTTATTGAGAACTATATTCTGCCGTGCTTTTCCATCTTGAAACATCAAAGTCCGATCACGATCCAGAATGAGTTGCTGGCGATCTTGAATCAAAATGAAAATAATTTACATTTATGAAATAATTTTACATTTATTATTGACATTTGATTTCACATTGCTTATGCTTAAGACAGATGCAAAGAAGGGAAAGAGTAAGATAAGTTCCCGTTTCATAGAGACTTTCTGTGTGGTGAAAAGAAAGAGCGGCCTTATTTGAACACATCCTGGAGCACTCGGACGAAAGAAAAGTAGTCTAGATCGGAGACACCCGTTATCGTGTTAGAGTATGTCAGTACTTGAAGAGGTCCTGATCGTGAGATCCGGATGAAGTAAGGTGGAACCACGTTGAATACGTCCTTATCAGGACGTTTTTTTTGTATAGGAGGAATCGATATGCAGATCCATACACCCTTGGGGATGCGAGATTTGATCAAGGATGAAGTCCAGAAAAAAGAAGCTCTTAAAAACCGGATCGAAAGTGTTTTTTCTGCGTATGGCTATCAAGAAGTGATCGCTCCCACGATTGAATTTTTAGAGTCTTACCAGAAGGCGTTTTCAAACTTGCAGGTGGAACAGATGTATAAATTTTTCGATGCCCAAAGTCAGATCCTTGCTTTGCGAATGGATATGACCGTCCCGATTGCCCGGATCTGCGCTTCTAAATATAAAGACGCTTTGCCGCCGTATCGGTTTCGTTATTGTTCCAATGTCTTCAAGGTTCGCGAAAGCTTTGCCGGCCGGCGCAGCGAAGTGACCGACTGCGGGGTAGAGCTGATCGGACTTGATGATCAAAGCGATCTGGAAGTCATCACGTGTGCGTTAGATACCATGGCCGCTTTTGGCATGGATCACTATACGTTGGAAATTGGGAACAGTTCTTTTTTCAAGGTCGCTTGTCAATGTGCCCAGATCCCGGAGGAAAAGCGTGAAGAGTTGGCCTATAAGATCGATCAAAAAAGTCTGGTGGATCTTCAGGCGTTATTGCATGCGATGAAATTAGACCCGAAGGTTTGTGCTTTTTTTGAGAAACTGCCTTTGTTGAATGGGGGAGCAGAAGTGCTGGAAGAAGCTTTGCGCATCAGTTTTGATCCCCAGCTGCAAAGCATCGTGCAAGGTCTTCAGGATCTCTATCAGAATCTACAACAGTTAGGGTATAAGGATCATATCAGCTTTGATTTTGGAAAAGTACCGCATTTGGATTACTATACCGGGATCTTGTTTGAAGGTTTTGTAGAAGGAGTCGGCGTCAGTGTCTTGAGCGGCGGACGCTACGATTCTTTACTGGAAAAATTTGGCCGCGATCTTCCGGCCTGCGGCTTTAGTGTGAAGCTGGATTATTTATTAGAATCTTTGAAGACTCCTTCCAAGAAGATCTTGCGGTTGTATTATCCGCAAAACAAACAGCTGGAAGCCTATCAAAAAGCGCAGATCTTGCGCCAAGAGCATGAAGTATCCCTGATTCCTTGCCAGGCCCAAGAGATCCGGATCGAGGAGGATTCATTATGAGTTTGAGTATTGCCCTGACCAAAGGACGTTTAGAAAAAAAGACCGTGGCCATGTTAGAGAAGATGGGCTATGGAACCGAAAATCTCAAAGACAAAGGCAGAGCATTGGTCTTTGAAGATACGAAGAAGGACATCCGCTATTTCTTGGTCAAATCCAATGACGTGATCACCTATGTCAATCATGGGGTGGCCGATATCGGTGTTGTCGGCAAGGATACATTGATGGAAAGAGGAAATCAAAACTATGAATTGCTCGATCTGCAAATCGGAAAATGTAAATTCTGTGTAGCCTCGTTACCCGATAAAGATGTGTTTCAAAAAGTGGGTCATGTCAAGATCGGCACCAAATACCCGCATGTCGCTCGGGAATATTTCCTAAGCCGCGGGATCGATGTCGAAGTGATCAAGATCGATGGTTCAGTGGAACTGGCTCCCATTTTAGGGTTGGCGGATGGCATTGTCGATATCGTAGAAAGCGGGACGACACTCAAAGAAAATGGCTTGGTCATCTTAGAGGATGTCTGTGAAATCAGTGCCCGTGTGATCGTCAACAAAGCCAGTTTTAAATTAAAAC
>NZ_CALVBG010000049.1 GCF_944325745.1 uncultured Faecalicoccus sp.
AAATAGCAGATTGAAAAAAAGGACCGGAAATTCAATTCCGATCCTTTGTGAGACTAGCTGTAAAGTTCAACCAGTTTCTTCAAGTGTTCGTAACGTGCTTTCGCTTCTTCTTCTGATTTAGCGAACAGTTTTTCTGCTCTTTCAGGGAATGGCTTGATCAAGCGCGTATAACGAGCTTCGTTGTTCAAGAATGCCTGATAAGATCCATCGCCTTCTTTAGAAGTCAAAGTGAATGGGTTCTTACCTTCAGCTTTCTTAGCTGGGTCGAAGCTGAACAAGTTCCAGTATCCGGCCTGTACAGCTTTCTTCATTTCATCTTGACAATGGTTCATACCACCCTTAGCGATACCATGAAGTTCGCAAGGAGCATAACCAATGATCAAAGATGGTCCGTTATAAGCTTCTGCTTCCGCAATACACTTAACAGCCTGTGCCGGGTTGGCACCTAAAGCGATCTGAGCTACATAAACATATCCATAGGTCATCGCAATCTCTGCCAAAGATTTTTTCTTGATTTCTTTACCGGCAGCAGCAAACTGACATACTTCACCGATGTTGCTGGCTTTCGAAGCCTGTCCACCTGTGTTAGAGTACATTTCTGTATCGAATACGAAGACATTTACGTTTTCGCCAGAAGCTAATACGTGGTCCAATCCTCCGTATCCAATATCGTAAGCCCATCCGTCTCCACCGAAGATCCATACAGATTTCTTACCTAAGTATTGTTTGTTGGCCAATACTTCTTTGGCTTCTTCTGTACCTAATTCTTCCAAGGCAGCGATCAAAGCTTTTGTTGGCTCTACGTTTGCTTTTGTATTTTCTTTTGTTTCCATGAACTGATCAAAAGCAGCTTTCAAAGCAGCATTATCACTGTTTTCAACGATAGCCGCAACTTTAGAGATCGTATGTTCACGAAGAGTCTTATGACCTAAAGCCATACCGAATCCGTGTTCAGCGTTGTCTTCGAACAAAGAGTTAGCCCAAGCTGGTCCTTTGTTGGAATCTTTGTTGACTGTGTATGGACAAGTTGCAGCAGGTCCACCCCAGATAGAAGAACATCCTGTCGCGTTGGAGATATACATCTGTTCACCGAACAGCTGGGTTACCAAACGAGCATAAGATGTTTCAGCACATCCGGCACAAGATCCAGAGAATTCCAATAATGGCTGATTGAACTGAGAACCTTTGACAGTTTCATCTTTCAAACCGATATCTTTCTTAGATACATTGGCAACCAGGTAATCGAATACTGGCTGTTCTGCCAATTGAGATTCTTGCGGTTTCATCACAATTGCGCCTGTTGGACATACTGTGATACATTCGCCACATCCCATACAGTCAAGCGGTGTTACGCTCATTGTATATTTGTATTCGCTGGCTTTTGGTTTTGTATCCGCCAATTTGATGTTTTCTGGAGCGTTCTGAACTTCTTCTTCGCTCAACAAGAATGGACGGATCGTAGCGTGTGAACAGACGAAGGCACACTGGTTACACTGGATACATTTATCGGCATCCCATTCAGGAACCATAACGGCTGTTCCACGTTTTTCATAAGCACTGGCTCCTGTTTCCCATTGACCATCCACATGCGCATTGAATGCAGATACTGGAAGAGCATCTCCATCCATCAAGTTTACTGGTTCCATGATGTCTTTTACCATCTTAACAGTAGCCGGACGTCCGCTTAATTCTTTTGGTGCAGCATCTGGTTCTGGGTTCGCCCAAGAAGCAGGTACATCCACTTTATGCACAGCATCTACACCGGCATCGATTGCCTTGTAGTTCATTTCAACAACGGCATCACCCTTCTTAGAGTAAGATTTCTTAGCCGCTTCTTTCATGTACTGTACAGCTTCTTCAATCGGCATGATATCCGCTAATTTAAAGAAAGCAGACTGCAGGATCGTATTGGTACGTTTACCCATACCGATTTCGATTGCTTTATCGATCGCATTGATCGTATACAGCTGAATGTTGTTTTCAGCGATATATTTCTTCGCTTCAGCCGGCATGTGCTTGTCTAATTCTTCATCAGACCACTGGCAGTTGATCATGTAGATACCACCAGGTTTTACATCCTGAACCATCTTATATCCTTTTACCACATAAGAAGGGTTGTGGCAGGCAACGAAGTCCGCCTGGCTGATATAGTATGGACTCTTGATTGGGTTGTCACCAAAACGCAAGTGAGAAATTGTGATACCACCGGTTTTCTTAGAGTCATACTGGAAGTAAGCCTGGATGTATTTGTCCGTGTGGTCACCGATGATCTTCGTTGAGTTCTTGTTGGCACCAACTGTACCGTCTCCACCAAGACCCCAGAATTTACATTCGATCGTTCCTGGAGCACTTGTGATCGGAGCTGGTTTTACTTCTGGTAAAGACAGATTTGTCACATCATCCACGATACCAATCGTGAAACGATCTTTTGGTTCATCTTTCAACAATTCGGCATATACCGCAAAGATGCTTGAAGGTGGAGTATCTTTCGATCCCAGACCGTAGCGGCCGGCGATCAATTTAATATCGTTCAATCCAGCTTCTCTTAATGTTGTCGCAACATCCAGATACAATGGTTCACCTAAAGAACCAGGTTCTTTTGTACGGTCTAATACAGCAATTTTCTTCACTGTCTTAGGCAATACGCTCAGAAGGTGCTTGCTTGACCATGGACGATACAAACGAACTTTGATAACACCGACTTTTTCGCCCTTAGCCATCAAGTAATCGATAACTTCTTCACAAACGTCGTTGACAGAACCCATCGCAACGATCACGCGTTCTGCATCTTCAGCACCATAGTAGTTGAACAATCCATAGTTCGTTCCCAATTTTTCATTGATCTTGCCCATGTATTTTTCAACAACTTCTGGCAGATTGTCGTAAGCCGTGTTGCATGCTTCACGATGCTGGAAGAAGATATCGCCGTTTTCATGAGAACCGCGCATCGTTGGATGTTCTGGGTTCAATGCATGGTTACGGAATTCTTCCACTTTATCCATTGGACAAAGTTCTTTCAGGTCTTCATAGTCCCAGATTTCAATTTTCTGGATTTCATGAGATGTACGGAATCCATCAAAGAAGTTGATGAATGGAACTTTTCCTTCCAAAGCCGATAAGTGGGCAACTGGAGAAAGGTCCATAACTTCCTGCGGGTTGGTTTCACAAAGCATCGCAAAACCAGTCTGACGACAAGCATAGACGTCACTGTGGTCCCCGAAGATATTCAATGCGTGAGATGCAACAGTACGAGCTGAAACATCAAATACGCAAGGCAATTGTTCCCCGGCGATCTTATACATATTTGGAATCATCAGAAGCAGACCCTGTGAAGCAGTAAATGTGTTTGTCAGGGCACCGGCTGCCAGAGATCCGTGAACCGCACCAGCGGCACCAGCTTCGGATTCCAACTCACTAACAACTACCTGATTTCCAAAAATGTTTTTACGTCCCCCAGCAGACCAGATATCGATTTGGTCAGCCATTGGACTGGATGGAGTGATCGGATAAATCGCGGCAACTTCTGTATACGCATACGCAACGTGAGCGGCTGCCGTATTTCCATCCATAGATAATTTAGCTCTAGGCATGTTTTTTGTTTCCTCCTTATTTTAGTATCCTATACCTTACTAATTATACGAGTTTTTGATTTGATTTTAAAGGGTTTGTTCAAAAATTCACACGAACTTTTGTTCGTTGATGATTACGATAAAAGAGGCCGGGCCGGCCTCTTTAATCTTATTCTTTTCCCAAAAGCTTGAACATGTTCTTTTTATAGACTTCTACCCCCGGCTGATTGAACGGGTTCGAATCGTTCATCAATGTCGTCATGGCAATCGCTTTAAAATAGAACATGCACATATTTCCAAAGCTGTAAGCGCTCATATCCGGCATTGTCAAAATGATGTTTGGCACATTTCCTGTATCAACGTGAGCCTGCAAAGTTCCTTTGGCAGCCATCTTGTTGACCCAATCCAAAGATTTACCGGCCAGATAATTCATATTATCCATGTTTTCTTCATCACTTGGGAAAGTCATATCCAACATTGGTTTTTCCACATATAGGTTAGTTTCAAACAAGATCTTTTTCCCGTCTTGTACAAACTGACCTAAAGAATGAAGATCCGTTGAGTTGCAGACACTGTCCGGCAAGATTCCTTTGCCGTCTTTTCCTTCGCTTTCACCAAACAGCTGTTTCCACCATTCGGCAATCATCTGCATCTGCATTTCATAATTGACAAACAGTTCGACATTATATCCTTCATTTTGTAAGATACGGCGAGCTACGGCATAACGATAAGCCGGGTTTTTATCCAGATCGGCATCACCATATTCCCCCATACCATCATGCAGACCGCGCATAATCTCATCGATATCGATGCCCGCTACTGCGATCGGCAACAAACCAACCGGCGTGATGACAGAGAAACGGCCGCCGATATCATCCGGGATCACAAATTGTTCATAGCCTTCTTTATCCGCTAAAGCTTTCAGGGTACCGCGAGCTTTATCGGTCGTCGCATAGATTCGATGTTTGGCCTCAGAACCATATTTTTCTTCCATGAATTGTTTCAATAAACGGAATGCGATCGAAGTTTCGGTCGTTGTTCCGGATTTTGAAATAACATTGACCGAAACATCTTTGTCTTTGATATAGTCCATGACCTGGACGATATAGCTGCTGGAGAAAGTATTTCCTAAGAAAATGATCTCTGGTTTTTTCTGGCTGTAAAGTCCGTTGATCATTTCTATGGCCGCTCTAGATCCCAAGTAAGATCCGCCGATACCACATACGATAAATACATCACTGTCTTCCTGCACTTTTTTGGCACAGGCTTTCACGCGCGCAAATTCTTCCTTATCATAGTCATTGGCCCAAGTCATCCAGCCGGTGAAATCATTGCCTTTGCATGTCTTGAGGCGAAGAGATTCATCGATCTGATTGACTTGTTCCTGGTAACTCTTAACATCCTCTTTTAAATGAGCATATTGTAAGTCTAATTGAATCATGTTACAGTACCTCCGTTATTTATGAGCACATTATATCACGAAAAAAAGAAACTGTGCTATAATACTAACGGTTTAGGAGTTGAAAATACTATGTTTCCACAGGCTTTATTTCCCTTGGTCGTCGCACTGACCTGCAATGTGATCGCTCAAGTGTTAAAAACCATCTTCTATTATCTGAAATCGGGAAAATGGGACTTGCATTGGGTCATAGCCAGTGGAGGGTTTCCCAGCTCCCACTCCAGTACGGTAACGGGCCTTTCCATGGCCATCGGGATCCAGGAAGGATTTGACTCCACGATCTTTGCGGTGACGGCCGTTTTTGCCTTTATCGTGATGTATGATGCCTGTCATGTCCGTTATTACTCAGGGAAAAACATTGAATTGACCCAGCAGCTGATCCGAGACCTCAAAGAGATCGAGGTGCCTTTGGACAATCCGATCTATGAGGAACAGCTCAAATCCGTCTTAGGGCATCGCTTTATCGAGGTGCTGGGCGGTTTTGTGATCGGTCTGGTCTTCCCGCTTTTGTTCGTGCCTTTGTTTCTAGGATAGGAAGTGATTGAAAATGGCAGAAGAAAAACAACCGGTCTTGCCGGATATGGATAAAATCAATGAATGTCTCAATAAGATCCGCCCCTACATCCAGCATGATGGCGGTGATATTGAACTGATGGGCGTCGATGAAAACGCTATTGTTTATGTTGCTTTTCGCGGTGCCTGCGCCGGCTGTATGATGGCAGCTGAAGATTTTCATTCCGGGATCAAACTTCTTTTGATGGATGAAGTTCCCGGGATCCGTGATGTTCTTTTGATCGGATAAGAGCCTGCGGGCTCTTTTTTTATGGGCAAGAAAAAAGCACCCGAAGGTGCTCATTAAACCATTTTTGGCAAAAAGTAGCGAAGCATGACTTCCCACCATGGCCAGTCATGATTGACATCATAGCCCCAGAAATCGACCCAGGCATGGATTCCTTTATCATAAAGGATGCCGGAAAGTTTTTGGAGCGAAGCTTTGCAGACATCTTCCCAGGCGCCCTGCCCTACGCATAAGATGATCTGCGACTCATTGTATTTTTGAATAAATGAATGATGAGGATCCATTCCGCTTAAATATGCGCAAGGATCATTGTTGTAACAATTGTCATCATAAACGCCATGGAAGTATTCCTGCATATCATAAACGCCGCTGATGCCTAAGACCTTATCAAAACGATCCGGGAAACGGAAGAAGAAGTTGGCCGCATGCGTACCGCCCATACTGGCACCCAAAGTCATGCATAAAGAATCTTCCGGCAGTCCGGCTTTCCATAAAGCACTGGGAACCAGTTCTTCCATCACATAGCGTACCCAGCATTCCTGCAGCCACATACGGCGGTGCGTATCTTCATGAGAACTCCATGTTTCTTTATCAATGGAATCGACCGTACAAAACTGGATGCGTCCTTCTTCGATCAAGTCGCTGACCAGATCAAACATGCCGCGGTCTTCCCACTCAAAAAAACGTCCATCCTGACACGGGAAAACAAAACACATCTTTCCGGCATGGCCATACATCTTAAATTCCATAAAGCGATCCAAGTAATGAGAATACTCTCGAAAGTATCGTATCTGCATAATTAAAACCTCTCTATTCTGCGTAGATTATATCATAATCAATTGTCTTTTCATCCACTCTGCATTATAATTGTTCTGTTTTTTAGAAGAAAGTGAGGAACTTATGGCTGATCAGGAAAAGATCTTGAATATAGCCGTCATTGCCCACGTCGATGCCGGCAAAAGTACATTAGTAGATGCTTTTTTAAGACAAAGTGATGTCTTTCGTGATAATGAAGAAGTCGTAGACTGTATCATGGACTCTAACGATTTGGAAAGAGAACGCGGGATCACGATCTACTCCAAAAACTGTTCTGTGATCCATAACGGAGTCAAGATCAATATCGTGGATACACCCGGACACGCGGACTTCTCCAGCGAGGTCGAACGAATCATTCGAACCGTCGACACCGTGATCTTGTTAGTAGATGCCAGTGAAGGCCCTATGCCGCAAACTCGTTTTGTTTTGAGCAAGGCTTTGGAGATTGGATTAAAGCCGATTCTTTTGATCAATAAAATTGATAAAAAAGACCAGCGGGCCGAAGAAGTCGTCGATGAAGTCTATGAACTGTTCTTAGATCTGGATGCCAACGACGAACAGTTGGACTTCCCGATCCTCTACGGAATCGCCCGAGAAGGAATCGTGCAATATGATCTGAATACCCCAAGTACCAACATCGAACCTTTGTTCGATACGATCTTAAAACACTGTGATGTGTATCCAGACCTGGACGAAGAGCCTTGCCGCATGCAAGTATCGGCATTGGCTTATGATGAATACATCGGACGTTTGGGTATTGGCCGCATCTATTCTGGTGTTTTAAAACAAGGAACTTCCTATATCCGCTGTAATCAGGAGGGCTTGGAAAAACGGGAAACGATCTCCAATCTTTTCGTCTATAAAGGTCTTTCGCGAACCAATGTCAAAGAAGCCCACAGCGGCGATATCGTCGTGGTAGCCGGTATGCCGGATATCAGCATCGGAGATACGATCTGTGATCCGGAACATGTGGAACCGATGGATCACATTCCGATCGAAGAACCGACTCTATCGATGAATTTCCATGTCAATTCCAGTCCGTTTGCCGGCCGCAGCGGAAAATATGTGACCAGCCGCAATATCAAGGAACGTTTAGAACGTGAACTTGAGGTCAACGTCGGCTTAAAGGTCGAACCGACAGACAGTGCGGATTGTTTCAAAGTTTCTGGACGCGGGGAGCTTCATATTTCGATCTTGATCGAAAATATGCGCCGTGAAGGTTATGAGCTTGCCATCAGCAAGCCGGAAGTGATCTTGCATAAAGATGAAAACGGCGTCAAAGTAGAGCCGGTCGAAGAAGTGATCTGCCTGGCCCCGGAAGAATATTCAGGCACCATCATCAACAAGCTCAACTTGCGTAAAGGGGTGATGGAAAACATGGAAGAAGATAACGGATATGTCAAGATCACCTATCAAGTTCCAACGCGCGGATTGTTGGGATTCCGCAATGAATTCATCAATGAAACGCATGGTGAAGGAACTTTGGTTCGCCGTATCTGCGGATATGAGCCTTACAAAGGCGAGATTGCACAGCGTATGCAGGGAGCCATGATCTCGACAGAAACCGGAACAGCCATGACGTACGCTTTATGGAATCTGCAAGAGCGCGGACAATTATTTATTTCTCCGCAAACGGAAGTTTATGAAGGAATGATCATTGGCGAATCGGCCAAGAATATCGATATGGATGTCAATCCCTTGAAGAATAAGAAATTGACCGCCATTCGTTCCAGCGGCCGCGACGAAGCCATGTTGTTGACGCCGCCGCGCATCTTCTCTTTGGAAGAAGCTTTAGAGTGGATCAACGATGATGAACTGGTGGAAGTGACTCCGGATGCGATCCGGATCCGCAAAAAAGGATTGACTGCCCAGGATCGCCGGGCTCTGTATCGTGAAAAAATGGCACAAAACGGGTAAAAGAAAACAGCGAGTTCAAACTTCGCTGTTTTTTTATTCCTCTTCTTTATCGGTGATCGGCATCTTGTCTAAAAATTCGAAATCGCGTTTATGATAGATCAGCAGTCCTTCCTCTTGCATCTTGCTCAATTCTTTAGACATCGCACTGCGATCGACAAAGAGAAAATCTGCCAGATCCTGACGATCCAAAGGAATTGTAAATTTCTGATTTCCTTTGATGTGATATTGGGCTGAAAGATAATCTTGAAGACGCTGCCGGGTCGTGCGATGAACCGTATCGGCCAGCCGTTTTGAAAAAGAATAAGACTTTTTCGATAATACCCTTCCTAAGTTTTGAAGAAACCGCACCTCTAAAGGATCGCTGACCGGTGATTCGATCACTCGACGGGCATTGAAGAAAAGTATCTTGGCGTCTTTAAGAATACGAAACGTCGTATTTAAAGGAGCCTGACTGATGGAGAACATCTCTCCTAAACTATCACCTGGCAATAAGACGTCAATCAAGCAGGTGATCCCGTTCTCATCGATTCGTTCAATATGTACATTTCCTTCCAATACGATCCCGATCTCCTCGACTCTTTGATTGGAATCCCAAAAGACGGATTTTTTTTGAAAAGACTGAATATGAGCATGGAAGCGTTTCATCAACGTTTCGATTTCTTGTCCGTCCATCCCTTGAAACAAAGGATGATTTTTAATGATCTTCGTAGTTGTTTCCATTTTTTCACCTTTTTTTGATTCTGTTGTTCAAGACACAGAAATTGACCTTATTTAACTGTATTATAAAACCAGCATTAGAAAAGAGGTATATGATATGCTTAGAAGAATTGATTTTTGGGGCCCATCCTTGATGGAGTCTGTCGCTTTGATATTAGCAGGTGCTTTGATTTTGATCGAGCCCGCTATGACAAGCTTGTTGATGGCTAATTTATTAGCCTTGTTAGGATTTGCTTATGGAATCTATATGATTGCCCGCTGGTTCACTGACCGCAAGAAAGGATACGATTCAATCACCGATCTTTTATTAGGAGCGAGCTTAAGCGTGGTTTCTGTGGCCGTGTATCTGAATCCGGCCTGGGTCTTGGCCAGTCTTCCAATCGTGGCCGGCATCGGCATGATCGTAAATGGATTCAGTAAGATCTCTTCTGCGATCCAGGTCAAAAAAGCCGGAGGTTCAATCTGGGGTCCTTTATTGGCCATTGTCTTGCCCATCCTGATGGGAATCTTCCTTCTCTTTTTCCCGATTGCTTCTTTTGAAGGTTTCGTGATGTTGGCAGGAACCTTCATCAGTATGATTGGATTCTTTGATCTCTTCAGTATCTTTTTGATCAACCGATCCTTACATGAACTACAGGTCTTCTAGAAAAAAGAGTGCGTCTACTGGATGCACTCTTTTGATTGGGAACAGCTTTTTTTGAAGGGAATGACTTTGGCTTTGTCTAAGGTGACCATGATCATCGGGATCAAGATCAGCTGCACGACAATACCTGGTATAGCCGTAAGCAAAGCTCCGTTGATCAACATCATGGCACTGACATTTGAAAGTCCCACTAAAACACAAGTGACAACAGCCCATACGATGCGGCCGGCAGCCATCGAAATCAACAACGCAATATAAAGTTGTTTGATGCATTGCCATTTGGCATGACTGTATACCTTACCGATCACAAAACCATAGGTGGCTAACTCAAATGCCATCGCAATGGCCGTAGGAAACATGGGCGGCATGCCAAAGACCATACTGCGTAAAACCGGCAAGATCAAGCCTATGACCAACCCATACGGTCCTCCACAGATCAACCCGCATAAGAATACGGGAATATGCATCGGCAAAAGCATACTGCCTATCTGCGGAATTTGCCCGGTAAAAAAAGGCAAGACAAATCCAATCGCCAGAAATAAAGCAGAACATGTGA
>NZ_CALVBG010000050.1 GCF_944325745.1 uncultured Faecalicoccus sp.
TTTTTTATTAAAGGATCATATTGCCGACAAAGGCGAGGATCGACATCAAGAGGATCATCACAGCGCCATAAGGCAAGACCATCGACAATAGTTTGGAATCTTGGCCTTTGGAATCGACACTGCTCAAGGCAATCGCCAGACTTTGCGGGCTGAGCATCTTTCCGACAGCCACGCCCAGAGAATTCAAGGCGACGATCCACAAACTGTTCGCCTGCAAGGCTTGGGCGGCCTCCATCTGGACTTGGCCAAACAAGACGCCGGAATTGGTTCCGGATCCTGTGACAAAGGTTCCCAAAGCGCCAAACCAAGGGGCGAAGAAAGGATAGAAGCTTCCGGTGATCAAAATCACGAAACTGGAAATATCGCTGATCATCCCGGCATAGCCCATGATCTTGGCACAGGCCAATACACAAAGCATGGTGATCATCGTTTCTTTCATCTGCTTGAGTGTTTCTATCAAGACTTGGATGAAGTCTTGAAGTTGAGCTTTCTGGATCCATCCGCCTAAAATGGCCGACAAGAAGATCCAGACGCCTGGCGTATTGATCCAGGAGAAGGAAACCAAATTAGGATGGGATCCTGTGTAGATCGTCATTTGGGTCGAGAAGACCGATAAGGCTTCATTTATCGGAGCCACGAGCTTCGATGTCAATAAAAGGAAACAAAAGATCAAAATAAAAGGGCTCCAAGCCGTGATGGCTTTTGTGAGAGTAATTTTTTCTTTTGACTGGACCTGCATTTCATAATGCGGGTCCGGTTTTTTCTTTAGCGCTAAAAGAATCGTGAATAATAAGGAACATACACTGCCGACAACGACAGCCAACTCGGCGCCGACAAAATAACTGACGGCTAACTGCGGAAGAATAAAGCCTAGACCGCTAGCCAGCGTCAAAGGGATCATTCCTTTTAAAGCCTTCGGACCTTTTCCAGTTGCCATAACGATCAAAAACGGAGCAGCAATCACAAAAGGGGCTAGCTGAAGACTGGTCATAAAGGCCAGGGAAGTGTTCTCCAATCCGACCAGGTTGGCTAAGGTGACAGTAGGGATCCCGATGGAACCGAAAGGCGTCGGGACACCATTGGCCAACAAACAAACCAGACAGCTGAACAGCGGCTTGAAGCCCAGACCGACCAGCATGCTGGCGGGAATCGCGATCGCTGTTCCAAAACCGGCCATTCCTTCCATGAATCCGCCAAAGCACCAGGCAATCAATAAAACGATGATACGGCGGTCGCTGCTGACAGAAGCAATCATCTGTTTGATGATCTCCATGGCGCCTGTCCGCAATGTCAGGTTATATGTAAAGACGGCTGCAATGATCACGATGATGATAGGCCATAAAGCCATCGCAAACCCTTCGGCAAGGGCCGTTGTCATATCGATGATCGGCATGTGCCAATACGTGACGGCTAGAATTGCGCTGAGGATCAAAGAGCCGATCGCCGCTTTAAAAGTGGGCCATTTGAACACGGTCAGCGCCACGATCAGCCACAGAATCGGCAACAGAGCCAGAATAAATACAAATAGATTCAAGATCTCACCTCTCTCAAATGGGTTTGAAACCTTTTCAATTATACCGAAAAAAGCCTAAAATCCAATAGATTTTGTATTTTTTTGGTCTAAAAAAAGTTGAAGGTTCAACCGATTGTATAAAAATAATATTTATTGAAAAAAAAGTTGTCAAAACAGAGCGAAATGATGTATTATGGTGGTGCAAAGTAGCGGAAAGTGTCTAAAGGTGGGGGTGATGACACGTGTTCATGGGGGAATACGCACATAATATCGATCGTAAGGGGCGATTGATTATGCCAGCGAAATTTCGAGAAGATCTTGGTGAACACGTCGTTGTCAACCGCGGTTTGGACGGCTGCTTGTATGTATATACCTCTTCTCAATGGGAGGCGGTGTATAAAAAACTATCGACCTTGCCTTCCACCAACAAAGATGCGCGTATGTTTCAGCGTATGATGTTGTCAAAGGCAGCGGAGGTAGACCTGGACAGCCAGGGAAGAATCCTTATACCTCGCACATTGATCGATTTGGCTGGTTTGGAAAAAGAGTGTCTGATCGTAGGGATGGCCAATCATTTAGAGATTTGGTCTAAAGAGCGTTGGACACAATTGGAAGAAGAACAGTCAGGTTCCTTTGAAGAAGCTGCAGAAGCTTTAAACGGATTCATGGAGTAACATGGAACATCAAAGTGTACTTTTAACCGAAACGATCACAATGCTCGATGTCAAAGAGGATGGCATCTATGTGGACTGCACATTAGGCAGAGGGGGCCATAGTGCAGAGATCCTGAAACGATGTCCAAAGGGTCATTTGTATGGCTTGGATCGAGACCGACAAGCTTTAGAAGAAAGCCAGGTTCGATTATCCAAGATTGGTGACAATTTCACCTGCATCCATACGGACTTTGGCCATATGAGATCGGCATTGGCTGCATATGGGGTAGATAAAGTGGACGGGATCTTGATGGATCTGGGGGTTTCCAGTCCTCAATTTGATGACCCGGAAAGAGGATTCAGCTATCGATACGATGCGCGCCTGGATATGCGGATGGATCAAACACAAAAATTAGATGCGTGGATGGTCGTCAATACATATCCTCAAGAGGAACTGTTTCGTATCTTTCGTGATTATGGTCAAGATCCGCATGCGTATGGGATCGCAAAGGCTATTGTGAAAAGTCGTCAGGAAAAGCCGATTGATACGACCTTTGATTTAGTGGAAGTGATTCGATCTTGTCTTCCGGCAAAGGTTCTCAATCAAAAGGGGCATCCGGCCAAGCAGATCTTTCAAGCGATCCGCATTGAAGTTAATCAAGAGTTGGATCAATTGAAAATGGCATTGCGGGATGCGATTGAGATGTTGGCGCCACAGGGACGACTGGTCGTGATTACTTTTCATTCTTTGGAAGATCGTATGGTAAAAACGATGTTCAAAGAAGTGGCTGTACAGAAAAAGGTAGACAGGCGTCTGCCGCAAATTGGGATAGAAAATTTAGAATATGAGTTGATTTCAAGGAAACCGGTAACGGCTTCGGACTCTGAGCTTGCGTTAAATCGCCGAGCTCATAGTGCAAAACTGAGGGGATTGAAAAAAAAGGACAGTTAATATGCGGCAAACAAAAAATAATAAAAAGAAACAAAAAAGAAATATTCGCCAATTACGTCCGGAGAAGTTATTACTTCTGGCGTTCTGCCTTTCATGTGTCTTCTATTGTTTTTCTAAAATCGGCTTGAATTCGTACAATATTACACTTTCTGTAGAAGATCAAAGATTAGCTTCAGAATTGGCAGAAACACAAGATGAAGTTCATACTTTGAAAACAGATATTTCTTCGATCCAAGATAAGAATAAAATGTTAGGTATCGTAGAAGATGAACTAACTGAAAATCAAGACAATATCTATGTGATCAACAATTAGTTCGGATAGGTGGATGCTGAATGAAAATAAAGCGTAGAAGAAAACAGTCGCTTGATCCACGTGTGATGCGTCGCACGATCAGGCGAAGTAATAAACAGCTTTATCGAATGATTCAAGTGATGGTGATGATTGGAACATTAGTGGTTGCTAATGTTCTTTTCACTATGGTTACAAAAACTCATTTTTGGTCAGGCGAAAGCGCGTTGAATTCAAAAATATCGTCTTCGATCGTAGATACGAAGGTAGAAGCCAAACGCGGCACGATCTATGACCGCAATCACAATGTAATTGCCCAGGAAGTAAAAGCTTGGACCATTGTTGCGTACTTGGATTCCAGTGTCGTGGATTCAGAAGGAAATCCCAACTATGTCAAAAGCGCATCGACTACGGCGAAAAAATTATGCAAAGTTTTAAAAAAAGCGGATGAGGAAAATATAGAAAAGATCATCAAGAATGCGAAAAAGAAAAAGTTGTCGCAAACAGAATTAGGAGCAGGAACCAAACGATTGGACGAAGAAACGATGAAAGCAGTGCAAGAGTTGGACCTGCCGGGCATTGCATTTATTGAAACGGGCAATCGAAATTATCCGACCACACCTTTCTCCAGCAACCTTGTAGGCTTTGCGACCTATGATGAAGATGAACAAAAAATCGTAGGAAAAATGGGATTGGAACAGACAATGGATGATATTTTGTCTGGAAAAGACGGTCGTGTACAATATCAACAAGCTGTGGATGGCAGTGTGCTTCCGGGAACAACGAAAGTCTATGAAGAAGCTGAAGATGGAGACAGTGTCGTTTTGACTATTGATGCGGATCTTCAGGTGACGGTTGAAAAAGCCATGGAGGAAACGATAAAAAACAACAGTGCCTCTAGTGCTTGGGCAGTTGTGATGGAAGTAGAGACCGGTAAGATCCTGGCGTGGGCCAGTTATCCTACTTTTGATCAAAATAAACATGAAGAGATTCCAACGTATAATGATTATGTCAGCATGGTCGCCTATGAGCCAGGGTCAGTCATGAAGGTGTTCACGTATGCGGCAGCGGTCGATACGGGGACCTTCCCGGAAAATACGATGTTCCGTGCCGGAACCTTCACGTATACGTTTGATACTGCAACCGGACGGATCGTTCGTGTTGCCAACGGGACCAAAACTCCATATCCGGCCATCAGTGATGCCTTGAATGAGGATTTTGGGACACTGACATTTGAAGATGGACTCGCATTCTCCAGTAACGTGGGGATCTGTGAACTGTTGGCAAACTACATGAACTATGGATCTCTGGAAGAGTATCTGGATGCTTTCGGATTCTTTAAAGAAACCGGCATTCCTTATGTTACGGAAGCGACAGGAACAAAGAACATCGGCCTGCCTATGGACTATTTATCCAGCGGATTTGGACAAGCCAGTTCGATTACCGCTTTACAGTTGATGCAGGCTTACTCGGCCATCTTTAATGAAGGAACGATGGTGCGTCCTTATGTCGTGGATTCGATCGAAGATGCACAATCGGGAGAAACAATCAAAAGTTATTCGACCAAAGAAACAGGAAATCCGATCTCATCCGAAACAGCCAATAAAATGGTAGAGATGATGAAGCATGTGCTGGATGAAGGAAGAACGGGGGCCCGATTTGCTATTGAAGGCGTTTCTATGGCCGTCAAGACCGGGACAGGAGAATATTATAATCCGGATACGGGGAAATATGATACAGTCAACTATACTTCCAGTGTGATCGCGGCGGCTCCGGCAGAAGACCCTAAGGTTATGGTCTATTGGGGCATGATCGGTCCGAATTATGTCAATTACAGTGCGGAACAATTCCAAAATATCATGAAAGCGGCGTTGGTGACCTATGGAGTCAGCGGCAGTGGTGCCCAAAGTCAAGCGAACAGCGAAGAAGCAGAAACTTGGGAAACGTATACGATGCCTAATCTTGTCAATCATTCCCTTGACTATGCCAATAGTAAAATGTCGGGATGGAAAAGCCAAATCGTGACCATCGGAAATGGTTCGACGGTGATCCAACAATACCCATCGGCTGGAAGTTTGGTCAGCTCGGGAGATCGGATCTTCTTGTTGACGGATGGCAATCAGATCACAATGCCCGATATGACCGGTTGGACACGAAAAGATATCACGGCTTTCTGGGATCTGACGGGCATACAGATACAGACGGATGGTTATGGAACGGTAACGGCTCAAAGTGTTGCTCCAAATACTCCAATCGATACGAGCGCACAGATTACTGTCTCCATGAAATAAAAAATGAGTTGTTTTTAGAAATAGACTAAACTTCTATAAAGAAATTTGTTATAATTGAACATGATTCGAAAGTAGAAAAAGGAGAATTCGAATGCCTAAGAAAAAAGTGTATGCGACTCTGGAAATTGCGGATCAGGAAATACGTCTGATTGTTTTAGAAGTCTATGAAGCCCGTAACAATGTTTTACGCGTTGAACGTGTACAATGTTCCGGGGTACAAGGACAGAAGATTCGCAATGAAGCAGCCGTTGTTAAAGCCATTCAGGAAGCCTGTAAGAATGCGCAAAGCGCTTTGGGCTTTCGTATAGAACGTGTGTTGCTCGCAATCCCAAGCGTCAACGTTCATCGCAGTAGTCAAAAGATCCATATACAAATTGGAGATGGAACACGAACAATTCGTTTATTCCATATTCAGCAGGGATTTAATAAAGCCATTGAAAAACAGCTGGGAGAAGAACTCGTATTCGTTAATGCGAATCGAATTGCCTATATTGTCAATGGTCAGGAAACGACAAAAATGCCGATCGGTGAAGAATGTGATGATTTCTTCATGGATATCGATTTGTTATATGCCGACAAGGAAACAATGTATGCTTATGCGCGTTGTGTAGAACAAGCGAATCTGCAGATCTTAGATGTTTGCATCGATGCTTATGCACTGGCCCAGGAGACAGGTGTCTTGATCTCCGATCCGGACAAAGCCACGATCTTGATTGATCTGGAGAAAGAGCATTGCACGCTTTCACTGTTCCAACATGGACGCTTGTTGAATACTACAACCTTAGAAGAAGGATACCATTCCTTTACAACTGATCTGCAAGCGAAATATCATCTCAGCGATGAAGTATGTTATCGCCTGCTGCAGAACATCTTTACTGCCAACGAAAGTGAAGCCAGTGATGTGATCTGCTATATCGAACAAAAAGAAGAAATGCGTGTAGAGATCACGCTGCAAGAATTGACCACAAGTTGTCTGGCAAAGATCCGCAGCTGGATCGCAGATGTCAACGAAGCCTGTGCGCCGATCGCCGCTCAATCTTCCATGCGTTATGTCCTGACAGGACAGGGGGCCAATATCCGCGTATTCTCACAATTGGAAGGAGCTTTCAATGCGAAAGCGCAGATTTTTGAAGAACAGACCATTGGTGCTCGTGATGGAGCTTTTGTTTGCGGCCTAGGAATGGCATATGCCTGGCAATATGTCAATCGGATCCGTCATAGTGATCAGATTTGTGTCAACAACAATGAATTAGAAGCCAGTATCGATTCCATCAATACAAGAGCGAAATCAGGCTCTGAGGGTGGATTTACACAAAAATTAAAAAATGCGATTCTGACAGAGAAGGAATAAACGGAGGTACGAAAGATGACAGAATTTAATCAAGTTGCGACAATTCGTGTATTAGGAGTCGGCGGGGGCGGATCCAATGCCGTAAACCGCATGGTTGCAGATGGAGTCAAAGGAGTTGATTTCTATATCTGCAATACGGATATCCAGGTCATGAAAAATTCGCCATGTGAAAATAAGATCGTTTTAGGTCGTGAAACGACAAAAGGATTAGGAGCCGGAGGAAATCCGGAATTTGGCCGTAAAGCCGCCGAAGAAAGCGAAAGCGAGATTCGGGAAGCCATCAAAGGGTCCGATATGGTCTTCATCACTGCCGGTATGGGTGGAGGAACCGGAACCGGTGCGGCTCCGCTGATCGCAAAGATTTCCAAAGAAGAAGGCGCTTTAACTGTTGCCGTTGTGACAAAACCATTTACCTTTGAAGGAAAACGTCGTATGAACAATGCGACAGACGGAATCGAAGAATTGAAGAAACACGTGGATTCTTTGATCATCGTATCGAATGATAATCTGTTGGAAGTCATTGGCCGTAAGCCAATCGAAGAAGCCTTCCAGGCTGCGGACAATGTTCTTCGTCAAGGTGTACAGACAATCTCTGACTTGATTGCCGTACCGGCATTGGTGAACTTGGACTTTGCCGATGTTCGCAGTGTCATGCAGAATCAAGGCCGTGCTTTGATCGGTATCGGTATGGCTGAAGGCGAAGACAAGGCCGTGAGTGCCGCTGAAAAAGCCATCCAGTCTCCATTATTGGAAGCTCAGATCAATGGAGCGACCAGCGCGATCATCAATATCACCGGCGGTGATAAAGTATCTTTGTTTGATGCTCAGAATGCGGTGGCAGTCATTCAGGATGCTGCCGGAGGCGATGTCGACTGCATCTTCGGTATTGCGATCAACGAACAGTTAGGCGATGCCATCATCGTTACAGTCATCGCAACGGGATTTGAAGAAACAAAGAAAGTCGCCAAGAAACGCAGCGATTCTCGTCCTAAAGAATCTTTGTTCACACAGCCTTCTGTACAGGCGCCAACGACGGCCGGGGTTGTAACGAGTGTGGAAGAAACAAACGGGGATGATTCGATCCCAAACTTCTTCTTTAATCGCTAATGTACTTTCTCTATATGGATGATTCCTTCTTTGGGAATACAGACTTTTCGCGGGATATGCGTTACAAGCTGCTCGTCACCTTGAAGGAAATGCCGATCGATCACGTTTTGGTTTCCAATGCGAAGACAAAACAGTCTGTGATCGAGCACTTCTTTGAAGAATTTCCGGATATTGAGGTAAAGATCAGTACAACTAGATGGAATCAAGATGGAAAAGAATGGGTTCTATCGAACCAGATGTTGACCCAGGACACGCTTCAGATCCGTCCTTATGCGGGAACTTACTGCATTGTGGATTCCGATTCATTGATTTACGAAAGGATCTATTTGGATCTCTTTCCACAGGAAGAAACGGATATAGTTTCGATCTTAACGGAAGCGATCCAGAAAGCGATGGGATCTTTAGAAGAATCAAAAGATTTAAAATCTTAAGCTTGCCTAATGGGCAGGCTTTTTTTTAGAATAAAAGAGGATTGGAGTGAAAGATGATGGTTACGATTCAAGAGTTGTATGATTTAGATCATACTTTGGCAAAAGAATACTTACAAAAATTTACATATCCTTGGGAAGCTTTAAAAGGAATCCACGATTTGATCCTGGAGCTCGGCCCGACTTTAAAAGATTATAAGGAAATCCAGCCGCAAGTCTGGGTTCATCCGGAAGCTGTGGTTGCGCCCACTGCTTATTTAGGAGCTCCCTGCATCATTGGTCCGCGTACCGAGGTTCGGCATGGCGCCTTTATCCGCGGCAATGCCTTGGTGGGTGCCGACTGTGTGGTAGGAAATAGCGTAGAGCTTAAAAATGTGATCTTGTTTGATCATGTCCAGACGCCGCATTATAACTATGTAGGCGATTCTATCTTAGGCTATTATTCACATATGGGTGCGGGTTCGATCACATCCAATGTCAAAAGCGATAAAACTTTAGTTGTCGTCAAAGACAAAGAAAAGGCCATTGAAACCGGATTGAAGAAAATGGGGGCGATGCTGGGAGATCATGTGGAAGTCGGATGCAACTCAGTTCTCAATCCAGGGACGGTCATTGGCATAGACACAAATATTTATCCATTATCCCGTGTTCGGGGCGTGATTCCCGCGCACAGTATCTATAAAGATGCAGAACATGTTGTAGAAAAGGCTTGATCCGCCTTTTCTT
>NZ_CALVBG010000051.1 GCF_944325745.1 uncultured Faecalicoccus sp.
ATTTTTGAAGATGTTTTGGCCAGTACAGGAGCCATGCCTTCGGTTATGCGCTTTGGCATGTTGTTTGGCCAAATCAGCTTTGTCTTCTTATTTATTGTATTGTTGGTAATCGTGATCTTGGGAATCGCGCTGCTGGTCAAGAAATCTTCCTTTCACTTTTTGATGTCCTTTCCTTTGACCAAAAAGCTCTATAAAGATCTGGCTTTGGCGCGTTTGACCTATGCCCTTTCTTTATTTGTATCCAGCGGCTATCCCATCGAAGAAACCGTAGGGCTTTTAGGGGAATTTGTCGATCATCCCCTTCTCAAGAAAAAAATCGAAGCGATCCGCCAGGATGTCCAGGCAGGCAAATCCTTTGGCCAGTCTTTATTGGATCATCAAGTCTATGAAGGAACCTATGCCAATATGTTGGCCATCGGGATCCATACGGGAAAACAAGACAGTGTCTTGCAAAGCTTAGGCAACTTATATGAGCAAGAAGTCGAAGCTTCTACTTCGCGTTTCTTAAACATCATCGAACCTACGATCATCGCTTTGTTGTCGATCATTGTAGGGGTGATCTTATTATCGATCATGTTGCCGTTATTAGGCATCTTGTCCGCCTTAGGTTAAGATGAAGACGTTAGGAAAATGGTTGGGATCTCTGATCCTGTTTGCGGGGGCGCTTGTATTTTTATGGAATGGTTTGATCGATGCCGACCAGACAAGTGCCAAGCAGGATACGGAAAGGATCACTTCTGCGATTCGCAAGGCGGCTGTGGAATGTTACAGCGTAGAAGGAAGATATCCAAAAGATCTGGCCTATCTGCAAGACGAATATGGTTTGGTTTTGAATGAAGAGGCTTATTTTATCACCTATCGGGTGGATGCCGAGAATATGATGCCGGATATCTATGTTTATCGAAAGGGGGATGCACATGAATAGAATGCGCAATATCTATGTGTTTTTCTCTTTGTCTTTGTTGTTTTTGTTTGCGGGCTGCGCCTTGATGCTGGTGTATACGCAGATCGAGGGTTATCAAGATCTGCGCCAGGAGATCGAACACGATTTTGAGACTTATACACCTCTTTCTTATTTAACTAATAAGATCCACAGTTATGATGAGGCCGGTGCCATTTCTACGGTACAGATCGAAGGGATCTCTTGTTTACGGCTGCAGGATGAAAAAACCGATACTTTGATCTATGTACAAGAGGGAAAGCTCAAAGAACTATATACGATCCAAGGAATCCAGCCTGATTTAAGCGCGGGCGAGGAATTGATGGATTGTGATCGGCTGGAGATCGATCTGGAACCGCATTTTATTGAATTGGAAGTAAATGATCAAAGTTTGCGGCTGCAGCTGCGCAGTGAGGCTGGCGTATGAAACGAATCGATACTTCAAAGCCGTTTGCGTTCTTTTTAGAATTTTTACTGGTCCTTTTCTTCTTTGCCTTATCGGCGATGATCGTCTTGCGGATCTATGCGCAAGCGCAGACGATGCATACGCAAGACCAGCAAAGTCTGCAGGCTTTGACTGTTGCCCGTAATGCCATTGCCAACCCGGAAGCGTTAGTCCCGGGTACTTATGGCTTGGATGAAACGATGGAAAAGGCGGGAACAGTTTATCAAGTCGTGATCGATCAGGAAAAAGACGGCAAAGGAACGTATAAGATCTTACACGACGATACCGTTCTTGTTTCTTTGCGGTATTATGTAGGAGGTTTTCAATGAAGGAAAGACGCTCATTAAAACCGGGGACAGGGATTGCGACGATCCTTTTGATCTTTGTCGTGCTGGCGATGACGATCTTGGCGGTATTAAGCTATCTGCACGCTTCCCAGAATCATCAAAGCGTGGCACGTCAGATCGAATATGCCCAAGCCTATTCCGAAGCCGAGGCCCAGGCTTCCTATCTGCAAGATCAGGTAAAAAAAGGTCATTTTGAACAAGTCGAAACCAATGAAGAAGGTTATACTTATAGTATTGAGATTGTCGAAGGACAAACGCTTTTTGTCCAATTAGACAAACAAGGCAATGCCTTGATTTGGAAGACGATCGATGAAACGGAGGGATCCTAATGGATGTTCGAGAAATATTGAAAGATGCCGTCCGACAAAACGCATCCGATATCTTTTTTGTCGCCGGCTCGCCCTATGCTTTTAAGATCCAGAAAGATGTGATCAAACAAAGTGAGCAGCGGCTGATGCCGGAAGACATGAAAGAGATCATTCAACAGTTATATGCCTTAGCACCTTATTGTGATTATGAAAATTTTGCCCGTGACGGAGATGATGATTATTCCTTTTCGCTTCCTTCCGTGGGCCGGTTCCGTGTCAATGTGTATCGTCAAAGAAATTCCGAAGCTGCGGTCTTGCGCGTCGTTAAATTTGAATTGCCGGATCCGTCTTTGTTGAAGATCCCGGAAGCTATTTTGAATCTATCTCAAGAGACCAAAGGCATGATCTTGGTCTCCGGACCGGCAGGCAGCGGCAAGTCGACGACCTTAGCTTGCATCATTGATCGCATCAATGAGAGCCGACCGGCTCATATCATCACGATTGAAGACCCGATTGAATATCTTCATTCGCATAAAAAAGCTATTGTTTCGCAGCGCGAAGTCTATCATGACACCAAAGATTATCTTTCCGCTTTACGGGCCGCATTGCGCGAAACGCCGGAAGTGATCTTGTTGGGGGAAATGCGTGATGAAGAGACAATTTCTACGGCCATCACCGCTGCGGAAACGGGCCATCTGTTGATGTCGACCCTGCACACCGTCGGGGCCGTAAATACGATCGATCGTATCCTGGATACGTTTGGTGAGAAGCAGTCGCAAGTTCGAGCCCAGCTTTCGATGGTCTTGAATACCGTGATCAGCGAACAGCTGGTTCCTACGATCGATGGCGGAGTCACTCCGGTATTTGAGATCATGAAGATGACCCCGGCAATCCGCTCTCAGATTCGGGAAGGCAAGACGCATCAGATCGAAAATACGATGACTTCTTCCAAAGCTTTGGGCATGGTCACGATGGATGATGCTTTGTATGATCTCTATAAAAAGCAGATCATTACGGCCCAGACTGCGATCTTATACAGCTTGCATCCGGAGACCATGAAACTGCGTTGTCCGGTAAAGGGGTTTTGATCCGATGATCCGGCAAGCGACCCTGAAAGATCTGGATGCGATCTCAGAAGTAGAAAATATTTGTTTTCCGCTTACGCAGGCATGCACGAAAGAACAGTTTGAAAAACGTTTGACGTATTACCCGAATCATTTTTGGCTCCTGGAACAAGAAGGAAAGATCATTGCCTTTGCGGATGGTTTTTGTACCGATCAAGAAGAATTGACCGATGAGATGTACGAAGAGGCTTCTCTTCATAATGAAAAAGGGGCCTATCAGATGATCTTTGGATTGAATACTTTGCCAAACTATCGTAAAAAAGGATATGCTTCCCAACTGATCCAGACTATAATAGAACAGTCAAAAGCCGAAGGAAGAAAAGGTGTGGTCTTGACTTGTCTGGAAGAAAAGATCCCTTTTTATGAACATCTGGGATTCGAAAACCAAGGGATTTCTTCTTCGGTTCATGGCGATGTTTGTTGGTATCAAATGATTAGGAGGCTGTAAACGATGACGTACATAGAGATATTGGAAAAAGCCAGAAAGAATATGAGCAACCTTTGCCGCTCTTGTCCGGTCTGTGATGGCAAAGCTTGCCGAAATACGGTTCCCGGGCCAGGAGCCAAAGGCAGCGGGACCGTGGCAATTCGAAATTACGAAGCTTGGAAACAGATCCATCTTGTCTTAGATACGATCAGCGAGAATAAACCTGTTGAAACAAAGACGACTTTGTTTGGCAAAGAATTCCGGCTGCCGGTTTTTGCGGGACCTGTCGGCGCGGTCGATATGCATTATGGGGATGCGTATGTTGATCTGACGTATAACGAAATCTTGGTCAAAGCTTGTAAAGAAGCAGGGATCTTGGCTTTTACCGGCGACGGGATGAACCCGGAGATCATGAAAGTGGCAACCCAGAATATCAAAGCCAATGAGGGAATCGGCATCCCAACTATCAAACCGTGGACCCAGGAAACGGTCATGGAAAAACTGGCTTTGGCCAAAGAAAGCGGAGCGCTTGCGGTTGCGATGGATATTGATGCGGCAGGGCTTCCTTTCTTAAAAGGATTCGTACCGCCGGCCGGAAGAAAAAGCATTTCGGAATTAAAAGAAATTGCCCAGGCTTGCGGCGTACCGTTCATCTTAAAAGGGATCCTTAGTGTCAAAGGGGCCCTCAAGGCCAAAGAAGCGGGAGCCAGTGCGATTGTCGTCAGCAACCATGGTGGCCGCGTTTTAGATGATACGCCCACAACAGCCGAAGTCTTGGAAGAAATCGTCCAGGCGGTCGGAGAGGATCTAACGATCTTGGTGGACGGTGGCATTCGTACCGGCCAGGATGTTTTCAAAGCCCTGGCTTTAGGAGCGGACGGCGTATTGATTGCCCGACCTTTTGTGAATATGATCTATGGAGCTGAAGCCGAAGGGGTAAATACTTTGGTGCAAAAGATCCAGGATGAGCTGATCGATACGATGGAAATGTGTGGTGCCACTACGATCGATGAGATCACCCGAGATATGATTCGTTAAGGAATAGAGTTTGAACGTTCAAACTCTTTTTTTGAAAAGTCTGGATTCTGTGGTTTAGACAACCGATTTCTTAGGTTCAAAAGCCTATACTGACACTATGGTAAAGGAGAACCTATTATGAAAAAAGAATTGAATCTAAACCAAAAAGTATTTGAACTTTGCGAAACTTATCCAGAGCTCATTGAGATCCTATCGAATGTAGGATTTACAGAAATCACAAAAAAGAATGCCTTACAGACAGTAGGCAAATTGATGACGATTCCTAAAGCGGCCAAACTTCGAGGAATCGACATGGCGGAGATCTTGGCTGCTTTAGAAGAAGCGGGCTTTAGCGTCGAAGAGCCGGTCGATCGCGTGACTTTGTTGAAGAGTTATCTGGAGCGATTGAATCATGGAGAAAACCTGGAAAATGTTCGAGCCGATTTTGTACAGGATTTTGAAGGGGTGGATGCCTCGGAGATCTTACAAGCGGAAGAAGAGATGATCTTAGAGGGAATGCCTTATCAGGAAGTCCAAAAACTATGCGATGTTCATTCGGCATTGTTCCATGGATCTACAAGAGAAGAACAAGTCTATAAGGCAGAACTGGCCGTAGAGGACTCTCTTCGTCGTCAAGGGGCTTCCGTCTTTGTGGCTATCCCTGGCCATCCGTTATCGACGTTAACGCTAGAAAATGAAATCTTGGCGATGTTGATCGACGAGGCCCAACATCATTGTGAGGATGATCAAAAAACCGATGCACTCTTTGACAAGATCCGGGAAGTTTCCATCCATTATGCCAAAAAAGGGGATTTGATCTATCCACTGTTAAAAGAGCGATATGGGATCCCTGGACCGGCTGATGTGATGTGGGCGGTAGATGATGAGATCCGAGATACGTTTCAAGCTTTAGCGCAAGAGATAAAGCGAAACAAGTCATGGAAAGAGCGCTATCTTGCGAATCTAGAAAGAGCCGAAGAAATGATCTACAAAGAAACCAATATTTTGTTTCCGCTATGTGCCCAAACTTTCACGAAAAAAGACTGGGAAGAACTATATTGGGATTCGTTGGGGTATGAGCCTTGTTTGATGGATGAGATCCCGGTGTGGGAAGATGCGAAACCAAGAAAAACAGAAACAAAGATCAAAGGGCATGAGATTGTTTTGCCAACCGGGAAATTCACGGTGGCACAACTGAGAGCTTTATTGAACACGATCCCTATGGAGATCAGCTTTGTGGATGAGAACGATATCAATCGTTATTTTAATGAGGGATATAAATTATTCAAACGACCGAATATGGCATTAGGGCGTACAGTCACAAGCTGTCATCCGCCGCAGATTGCTCAGATGGTCCAACAGATCTTAGAAGACTTTAAAACAGGGCAGCAAGACTCTGTCGAGGTGTGGATGGAAAAGCGCGGAAAGCTTGTCCTGGTTCGCTATATGGCTGTTCGTGATGAAGAGGGAAACTACTTGGGAACGGCAGAGTTTGTCCAGGATATGGAAGCCGTTCGAAAAAAATTTTTGTAGACAAATGCGATAAATATGCGCCAGATTCTATCATAGGGATCTGGCTTTATTGCATCTCTGAAAAAAATTGTATATAATAGCCGCGATTTAAAAAGAAAGAATAAAGGATGTTAAAAGGAAGTAAACATTTACGAATCGCGGGAATGTTAGAAATCGTGATCGGGGTCTTGATGTTGTTGTTCACATGGACCTTGGTCGGAGCAGGAGATTTTTCTGCTGTATTAAATGAAGGTGCTGCATCGAATGCGTTGATGTCCATCGTAATCTTGTATGGTTTTCATATTTTTGAGATCTTGGCAGGGATCATCGGAATCGTCTGTGCCAACAAAAAGTCAGCTTTGACTTTGGTGTTAGGATTGGCGCTTTTCTTCATCAATCTGTGGGAGTTCTTCTCTTATGGCACGGATGTGATGCAGATCGTGATGCATGCCATTACATTGATCGTTCCATACTATTATCTACATAACGCCTATCGTAATTTCAAAGGTTAGAAAGAAACATCGATCTTCATGAAGGTCGGTGTTTTTTTTCTGAATTCTAAAGAGAACTTTTTGGGATATGTTATATGGTATACTATCTATAAGATGAAAAGATAAAATACCTCCTGCTTATAGATGAAACAAGTCTTGTTCGCGGAAACCAACATTATAGAGATATCAAAATATAATAGGACGATAAGGGCATATAAAGGTCGATAATTATTTTCCTGGTTTTAAGAAATGAAGTTAACGCAGTTATGTTAAAGATCATATATCATTATCGCAACGTATCCGTGAATGGGAACAATGCACCTGTCAATATTAGAAACGAAGAGATGTGACCATTATCTTCGTAACTAAAAGTGAAAAAGAATCATGATATATGGAGATAGTTCGCTTATGCTTACAGGAATAATTGTTTTAAATGTTATCTCAAAGGAGGAATTGTTGTGACTAGAATAAAAAAGGAAACAATTGAAGCAAAAGGCCTTGAAATTCAAGTTTATACTGAAGATTTCAAAAATGATTTTATCAGTCTAACAGATATAGCAAGATATAAAAACCCACACGAACCTAAAGACGTTGTAAAGAATTGGTTAAGGGTAAGAGACACGATTGAATTCTTGGGATTGTGGGAAACAATTCATAATCCGAATTTTAAAGGGGTCGAATTCGACTCCTTTAGAAGTGAAGCGGGAAGCAATGCTTTCACTTTATCTCCGCAAAGGTGGATTGAAAGAACAAATGCAATAGGCATTGTATCTAAGTCTGGAAGATATGGTGGTACGTTTGCTCATCCAGATATAGCAATGGAATTTGCTTCGTGGATTTCAGCAGAGTTTAAACTATATTTAATACAAGACTACAAGCGACTAAAATCAAATGAAAATTCTAAGCTATCACTCAATTGGAATCTAAACAGAGAATTATCTAAAATTAACTATAAGATTCACACAGATGCAATTCAGGAATATCTTCTGAAAGAGTTAACTAACGAACAATTATCCTATAAATACGCTAGCGAAGCTGATATGTTAAATGTTGCGTTATTCAATAAAAGAGCCAAGCAGTGGCGTGATGAAAATCCCAATTTTAAAGGAAATATTAGAGATTATGCAAGTATAAATGAGTTGCTAGTTTTAGCAAACATGGAAAGTTATAATGCGGTCTTAATTAGTAAAGGTTGGAAACAAAAAGAAAGAATGATTGAATTAAGAAATCTTGCAAGGACTCAACTGACATCGCTTGAGAAGTTAAGTGAAAACACTTTGACCAGTTTAGAAAATAAATCAATCAAGTAATCTGAGATAAACTGATAGACTAACTTTCATAAAATTGTAGAATCAAAAAATAAGGATGGAATTTCCACTTTTTTAGTAGAGTAGAATCCATCCCTTTTTATAATTGAAAAAATAAATGTTTTTATTGAGATTTTCGTCAAAAGTTGCCTTGTTTTTAAAGGGAATTTTTTGGGACATGTCATATGATATACTATCTATAAAATGAAAAGATAAAAAACCTCCTGCTTATAGATGAAACAAGTCTTGTTCGCGGAAACCAACATTATAGAGCGATTTACATATTATAGGACTATTAGAGCTCATAAAGAGCCAGGTCTACAGGGAAATGTTCGCGATCGAGAAGTGGTTTTCTATAAGAGAGGAGGGGAATTTACGCCAAGAGCGAGCATTCTCTGATATTGTACGATCACTATGTTTAATCGTTGAAAAGAGGAGATGATAAAATGAAAAACGACATCGTGATGTTCAAAAACGGAGAACTTGAATTAGAAGTAAATGTAACACCAGAAAAAGAAACTGTATGGCTCACTCAAGATCAAATGTCTTCATTGTTTGATACTGCCAGATCGTCTATTGCTTACCATATTAATAACATTTTTAAAGAAGGGGAG
>NZ_CALVBG010000052.1 GCF_944325745.1 uncultured Faecalicoccus sp.
ATGTCGCTCGTGAATATTTCTTGAGTCGCGGGATCGATGTCGAAGTGATCAAGATCGATGGTTCGGTGGAACTGGCTCCCATTTTAGGGTTAGCGGATGGCATTGTCGATATCGTAGAAAGCGGGACGACACTCAAAGAAAATGGCTTGGTCATCTTAGAGGATGTTTGTCCAATCAGTGCCCGTGTGATCGTCAATAAAGCCAGTTTTAAATTAAAACGAGAAGAAATCATGGCCGTGATCCATGATCTGGAAAGTGTGGTGAAAGAGAATGCTGACAAGGATTGATGCGAAAGATAAAGAGCAGCTGGCAGAATTTGTCGCCAGCCGTCATCAGGAGATCTCTTCTGATATTTTAGTCAAAGTCTCACAGATCTTAGAAGAAGTTCGAAAATATCAGGATCAGGCATGTAAAGCGTATACAAAACAATTTGATGGAATTGAGCTCGATTCTTTTCGCGTCAGCCCCAAAGAAATCGAAGCGGCCATGCAAGGCTGCGATCCGCAATTTATTCAAGCTCTTCAAGAAGCCAAGGAAAATATTGAATTCTTTCATCGCGCCCAGCTCTCACAAGGCTATTGTCTTCAAAAAGAAGACGGAGTGTATCTGGGACAGCGCGTCCTTCCTTTAGAACGCATTGGGATCTATGTCCCGGGAGGAAGAGCACAATACCCCAGTTCCGTCTTGATGAATGCGATCCCGGCCAAGATTGCCGGTGTTCAAAAGATCGTGATGGTCACGCCGCCCGATCCTCAAGGCAAGATCCATCCGAATATTGCCGCTGCCGCCCAAATTGCCGGGGTGGATGAGATCTATAAGATTGGGGGAGCCCAAGCCGTGGCGGCCTTAGCGTATGGGACCCAGGAGATACCCAGCGTGGACAAGATCGTAGGCCCGGGCAATATCTTTGTGGCTGCAGCCAAAAAGTTAGTCTATGGCATTGTCGATATCGATATGATTGCCGGCCCCAGCGAGATCCTTGTCATTGCCGATGAAGGCGCTGATCCTGCTTTTGTGGCAGCCGATCTTTTAAGTCAGGCCGAACATGACCCGATGGCCAGTGCGATCTTGGTTACGACAAGGGAAGAAATCATCGAGCGGGTCAATGAAGAATTGCGCAAACAAAGTGCGTGTCTGCCCAAACGCGAAATCGTGGAAGCTTCCTTGCGAGATTATGGAAAAAGCGTACTTTGCGGTTCGCTGGAAGAATGTGTAGACTTATCCAATGCGATTGCACCCGAACACTTGGAACTGATGGTCAAAGAACCGCAGGAACTCTTAGATCAGGTCCGCAACGCCGGTTCTGTCTTTATGGGCTATTACACTTGCGAATCCATTGGGGATTATTTTGGCGGGACCAATCATGTCTTGCCGACCTCTGGGACAGCCCGCTTTTCCAGTGCCTTAGGGGTCGATGCCTTTATCAAAAGAAGCAGCTTTTTACACTATACCAAAGCAGCTTTGAATCAGTGTGCCCGCAAGATCGAGATCATGGCGCGCCAAGAAGATCTGGAAGCGCATGCCCGAGCGGTATCGGTTCGCAAGGAGGAATGCTGATGAGTCAGTTTGTGTATCAACCCCACCAACAAAACGGGATCCTGCTCAATGCCAATGAGAATCCGTGGGATCTTCCTGATTTTATTCGTCAGGAGATCAAAGAAGCTTTGGATACGATTGCCTTCAATCGCTATCCCGAAGACAGCGCTCAGGAGCTTTGTGAAGCATACAGCCAGATCATTCAGATCCCGGCCAGCCAGATCTTGGCAGGCAACGGATCGGATCAGCATTTAGGTTTATTGATCGGAACTTTCTTAGGCAAGGGAAAAAACCTGTTGACCCTTTCTCCGGATTTTGGGATGTATGATTATTACGCTTCCAGTTATGAAGCCGGGATCTTAAAATATACAATCGATCCTTTTTCGCATCTGGATGTCGATGATTTTATCGGTTTTGCCCGAGAAAACAAACCCGACCTGATCTTGTTCAGCAATCCCAACAATCCAACGGGGAATCTGTTAAATTTAGACGAGATCCAAAAAATCTTGGCAGCGGTCCCGTGTCCGGTGGTGGTCGATGAAGCGTATATTGAGTTTGCTCAAGGCTCTGCCGTAGTGCTGTTAGATCGCTACGACAATCTCTATGTGACAAGAACGCTGTCGAAAGCGTATGGCCTGGCGGGAGTCCGAATCGGTTTCTTGATCTCGAATCAAGCCAATATGGATGCCTTGCGGCCGCTGCATGTTCCGTATTCTGTGAACTCCATTTCGGCCAAGGTCGCAACCATTGTGTTACATCATGCCGATTGGTTTCAGGAACAAATCGAAACGATCAAAGCCGAAAGAGATCGATTCAAAACCTTATCGCTTCAACGGTGCCGGATCCAATCTTCGCAAGCTAATTTTATGTTGATCCAGACACCGGAGATCGAAGCGTTGAAAAAAACATTCAAAGATAACGGATTAACGATTCGGGAATATGAAGGAAAAGACTATTGCCGGATCACCATCGGGACCCCGGAAGAAAATCAAATCGTCAAAGATGTATTAGAAGCCTTTGACAAGGAGGAAGTATGAGAATAGGAAATTGCGACAGAACGACAAAAGAAACCAAGATCTCGTGTTCGATCGATCTGGATGGAAAAGGACGAGCCGAGATTGAAACCGGCGTCGGCTTTTTTGATCATATGTTAGATCTTTTGGCCTTTCATTCCCAAATGGATATTCGCCTGAGAGCAGTAGGGGATCTGGAGGTTTGTGATCATCATACGATCGAAGATTGCGGCATAGCCTTAGGAACCGCCTTCAAAGAAGCTTTAGGGGATAAAAAAGGAATCGAACGTTACGGTTCGTTTCGTCTTGTGATGGATGAGTCTTTGGCGGATGTGATCTTGGATATCAGCGGCCGTCCGGTCCTGGTCTTTGATGCGACATTCAAGCGTGAGACCATCGGCAACTACAGTGTAGAGATGACCAAAGAATTCTTTTATGCTTTTGCGGTGGCCAGCGGCTTGAGCTTGCATATCCATGTTCCTTATGGCGAAAATGATCATCACAAGATCGAAGCGATTTTTAAAGCCTTTGCCCGTGCTCTCAAACAGGCTGTTGCCCTTACCTCGGATATTTTGCCTTCCAGTAAAGGAAGGATCGAAGGATGATCGGGATCATCGATTATGGCATGGGCAATCTGTACAGTGTCCAGAATGCCGTCAAAAAACTAGGTTTTGAAACAATTACGAGTTCGGATCCTGACGCTTTGGCAGTCTGTGATAAATTGATCTTGCCTGGTGTGGGTGCCTTTGGCGATATGATGGAAAATATCCAGGCATCTGGTCTTTATGATTTTATCAAAACATGGAAAAAGCCTTTATTGGGGATTTGTTTAGGGATGCAGTCGTTTTTTGAATCGAGTGAAGAAAAAGGGATCCACCAAGGATTTGGTTTTCTACAAGGTCATATTCGTTTTATGGAAGATCCAAATGTCCGCATCCCGCATATCGGCTGGAATGCCTTGGAGAAAAACCAGAATCATCCGATTTGGGATCCTTGTTCTTCGCAAGTCTATGTCTATTATGTACATTCTTACTATGCCAAAGACATGGATCCTCAGGATCTTGTCGGAGTTTCTGAGTATGGAAAGATGAAGATCCCAGGTCTGGTGATCAAAGACAATTGGATGGGATGTCAGTTTCATCCCGAAAAGAGTGGCAAAGACGGATTAGAGATCTTACGTTATTTTTTGGAGGACTTTTAAATGTTGATATTACCTGCCATCGATATCATTGACGGAAAACCCGTACGCCTTTACCAGGGAGACTATAGGCAAAAAGAAGTGGTTGGCCAAAGTGTGCTCGACATTGCCAAGACCTTTGTACAAGAAGGGGCCCAGTTTCTTCATATGGTCGATCTGGATGGGGCTAAATCAGGGAATAAAGAAAATGCCAAGCTGATCTGTCAGGTGGCCCAGGAGATTTTGATCCCAGTCGAAGTCGGGGGCGGCATTCGCACCCTGGAAGATATCCAGATGTATCTGGAAGCCGGGATCGAACGCGTGATCTTAGGAACCGTGGCTTTATCGGATCCGGATCTGTTGAGAAAGGCAGTTCAGCAGTATTCAAATCAAATTGCGGTCGGAATCGATTGTAAAGAAGGAAAGGTCTGCGGATCTGGCTGGCTTTCTACCAGTACGATCGATTATTTGGATTTTGCGAAAGAAATGGAAGAAATCGGCGTGCAGACGATCATCTTTACGGATATCTCCAAAGACGGCACATTAGAAGGACCCAACTTAGAGATGTTGAAAAAGCTCAAAGAAACCGTATCGATCCAGATCATTGCCTCCGGAGGCATCAAAGATCTAAGTCATATCAAAGCTTTAAGAGAATTGGGTGTGTATGGTGCTATTACCGGCAAGGCCATGTATGCACATACACTGGATCTCAAAGAGGCAATACAAGAAGGGAAGCGATCCTCATGTTGACCAAACGTATCATTCCTTGTTTAGATGTCAAAGATGGCAAGGTTGTCAAAGGAATCAATTTTGTCGGACTCAAAGAAGTGGGCGATCCAATCACATTAGCCAAAGAGTATTATGAACAAGGAGCCGATGAACTTGTCTTTTTGGATATCACGGCAACGCATGAACAAAGAGATACGATGGTCCAGGTTGTCCAGCAGGTGGCCTCTGAGATCTATATGCCTTTTACGGTCGGCGGCGGACTTCGCTCCATTGAAGATATCAAACGGATGCTTCGGGCAGGAGCCGATAAAGTCAGTTTAAATTCGGCGGCCGTCAAAGATCCCGATCTAATTGCCCAGGGATCTCAGATCTTTGGGAATCAATGTATTGTTTTAGCGGTTGATGCCAAAAAACGCGACGATGGCTCCGGCTGGAATGTCGTGATCCACGGTGGCCGTATCGATACCGGAATGGATCTGTTAGAATGGGTCCAAAAAGGAGTAGAACTGGGAGCTGGCGAAATCTTGTTGACATCGATGGATACCGATGGGGTGAAACAAGGCTATGATCTGGAGATGTTGGAGGCGGTCCGCCAGGTGGTCAATGTGCCTATCATCGCTTCGGGCGGTTGCGGCTCCTTAGACCATTTTGCCCAAGTCTTTGAAAAAGATTGTGCGGATGCAGCCTTGGCGGCTAGCCTTTTCCATTATGGAGAATTGCGCGTACAAGATGTGAAGATGTATTTAAAACAGAAAGGGATCCCGGTGCGTTTATGATCAAACTTGATTTTTTAAAACAAGGAGGCTTGATTCCTTGTATCGTTCAAGAAGAAAAGACCAATGAGGTCTTAATGTTGGCGTATATGAATGAAGAAAGCCTGCAAAAAACAATCGAGACCGGGTTAGCGACGTATTGGTCCCGTTCCCGAAATGAACTCTGGGTCAAAGGAGAAACCAGCGGGCACTTCCAGCACGTAAGTCAGATCTTGGTGGATTGTGATCAGGATACGCTTTTGATCAAGGTTCGCCAAGAAGGGGCTGCCTGTCACACGGGAAAACATTCGTGTTTCTATCGTACGATCCAGGGAAAGGAGATCCTATGAATGAATTTGAACAGCTCTATCAGACCGTATTAGAGCGTAAAGAACATCCGGAAGAAGGAAGCTATACCAGTTATCTTTATGAAAAAGGATTGGAGAAGATCTTGAAAAAGGTCGGGGAAGAAAACACCGAAGTCATCATCGCGGCCTTATCCCAAAAGAATGAAGATCTAATCAATGAGCTGGGTGATCTTTTTTATCATCTCTTTGTCTTGATGGTGAAAAAAGGGGTCACGCTTTCCGAGGTGCAGGAAGAATTGGCACGTCGTTCGCAGAAAAAACATAATTTAAAGGCGGAAAGAAAGCCAATCACAAACTACTAAAAACCAAAAAGGACAGTATCATGACCGAATAATCCAGAAGACTTGTACAAGCAAGATCTTGTGTTATGATACAAGTGAACAAAGGGTTGATAACTTAGAGAAGATCTAAGTTTGATAGAAAATCCATGGTGATCTGAAAAAAAGGAAAATAAAAGAAGAAAAAGAAAAACAGATCGAAAAAGCTATGGTAAAAAGGAATCCAAAGATGAACCTTGGAAAAAACAATAATGAAAAAGCGAAAGGTTCGGAGATTGGATTCTTTTTTTGTGCTTAAAGAGAATAGATTGAAATTCTGAGTATATGATGATATCATGATTATACCCTATCTAATAGGGGATAGGAGGCGATTTATATAAAGGTTGAAGTTATAAATTCTCTTTTAGATGAAGAATTACTCAATGAATTCAAACAATATGGCTTTGATCTGTCAAAAGATATAAAAAACGCCGACCTCAATAATAAAAAGTTCATCTCAATATTAAAAGATTCAGAACGAAAAATTAATGGGGGAAAGACTGGTGATGTTTTATTTCGCTCTGGTGTGGTGACTGCTTATAAGTTACGATTAAAAGATGAAAATCGTAAAATGGGTGTCCGAGGCGGATATAGATTTATTTATCTGTTGATTTTAGGGGATATAAAAAAAGCAATCCCATTTCATCTTTATTCAAAACATGCAGGGAAAAAGCCAAAGAGTGATTTAACAGAAGAAGAAAAGAAAAATCTTCAAAATCTAACTTCAGCTTTTAATAAACTTTGTAACGAAGGGAGAAATTAAAATGTTTGATTTAAAAAAATTAAAGAAATTAAAAGGTTTTTCTTCAGAGATCATTGATACCAATCAATTAACAACCAAAGAATTTGTAAAGAATTTACGAAATGAATTAAACTTGTCTCAAAGTTTATTTGCGGAAATTTTAGGGATTAGTGAAAAAACGGTTGAAAAATGGGAACAAGGAGCCAATCCTGTCAAAGGAGCTGCCAGCAGGTTGCTCTATTTGTTGGATAAGAATAAAGAACTGATCAATGATCTATATATCATAGATGGTGTACTAACTGAATCGGATCTAAAAATGGAAAATAAAGATTATGACACATATATGAGACATTATAGTTTTAATAATTACTGGAAAAATATGATTCAATATTATGAAAACTCTGAGACTGAAAATCTGGATCAGACAAGAATAAGTGATAACAGTATTATTATTGAGAATCCGATGATCATGAATCGTTTACATTTAGATGCATAGGAGATTAACGTGGAGAAAAAGAAAAATAAATTATTTATCAATGGAGTAGATGCATATTTAGAGAACATAGATTATAAAGCAAGCGGAAAAGAATATATTCAAGCAAAAATTTCTCAAAAATTAGATTTAATTGAATGTAATGAGGAACTTGTTACTATACGAATGACTCGGAGCATACAATCGGAAGATGAGTTCAAACTTGTAGTCTCTTGTATTGGGAAGTTTCATTTAGAAAAAAAATCATTAAAAAATTTTAAAAATTTAGAAGATATGCGTCAATATGCCTCTGAAAGAATGGGCTATTTGGTAGATAAAATTCAGATGGGAGCTGTATTAACCCAGATTATCGCAAATATCACTGGAACATTTGGAAGAACGCCGACGATCCTTCCACCAATCATTAACGAGAATACTATTAAATAGAGTTCAAGGAATTATTCGTACCGTCTGTTAAAACCAACAGAGGTTGATAACTTAGAGAAGATCTAAGTTTGATAGAAAATCCATGGTGATCTGAAAAAAAGGAAAATAAAAGAAGAAAAAGAAAAACAGATCGAAAAAGCTATGGTAAAAAGGAATCCAAAGATGAACCTTGGAAAAAACAATAATGAAAAAGCGAAAGGTTCAAAGATTGGATTCTTTTTTTTTGTGGTTAAAGCAGACGGTTTTTGAAAGAGGACGGCAAACGTTCTGTCACACGCCTGGTGATCCATAGTCCTAACAACCGGTCGGCATAATCGGTGATCCCCTGCACAATAAAACAACTCAGCGTCAGTCCTAAAGGTGTCTTGGCGAGGATCTGTACGAAAATCGTCATTCCTGAAGAAGTCAATCCTCCAAAAAGAAAAGCCGTGATGCAGGCGCTGACAAGCGAGGTCGGCAAAGAAACAAGAAGAGCAAATAAGAATAAGTTCATGCG
>NZ_CALVBG010000053.1 GCF_944325745.1 uncultured Faecalicoccus sp.
TCTTTAGCGCCTTTTTTCTTCAACATTTCAATACCCGATACCAAGGTTCCTGCGGTATCGACCATGTCATCGATCAGAATAGCGGTCTTGCCTTCTACGTCCCCTAACAAGTTCATGGCGACGGCCACGTTGGGTTTCGGACGACGTTTGTCGATGATGGCCACCGGAGCGCCTAAGATATCGGCCAAGTTACGCGCACGCACGGTTCCTCCGTGGTCCGGGCTCACGACAACCGGATCTACGATGTCGGCTTTATGTTTGAAATAATCACCGATCAGGCCCATGCTTGTGATGTCATCGGCCGGGATATCAAAGAATCCCTGGATCTGGTTGGCGTGCAGGTCTACGGTCACGACGCGGCTGGCACCGGCTTTTTCTAATAAGCTGGCCACTAATTTAGCTGTGATCGGCTGACGCGGTTTCGCCTTGCGATCTTGTCTGGCATATCCGAAATAAGGAATCACGCAGTTGATGCTGGCGGCGGAGGCGCGCTTGCAGGCATCGATCCCAATCAAGATCTCCATCAAGTTGTCATTGACCGGACGGTTCGTACTCTGGATGAAGTAAACGTGTTTTCCTCGAACACTCTCTCCCAGTTCAAAAAGAATTTCGCCGTCCGCAAAATGATTCGTCTTGCATTTGCCGAGCGGCATTTCTAATTCGTCACAAATTTTCTGAGCCAATTCCTGGCTGGATGATAAACCAAATACGATTGTGTTTTCCATGATTGTTCCTTCCCTTTCTCTACAGTCGCTTTTGTACTTCCTTAAAACTAGATCGTCGGTTATCCCGAATGGATAAACGCCATCGGTCCTACTTTTTCCTGACTTTTGACGCTTGTACCGACCACCTTACTGGAATCAATCACAGCACCTTCTCCTATGATCGCATCCTCTATGGTGGAACCCGGCAAGATCGTGACATAGTCGTGAATAACGGATTTTCCTAAGATCTCTACATTGGGCCCGATCAGAACATCGTGTCCGATCTGAACATCTTTGCCGATCACGGTTCTTTGCGGATCGACGATCTGGACTCCTTTTTTCATCCACTCTAAATTGATCTTGTCGCGCATCCAGGTATATGCTTTGTATAATTCTACACAGTCATTGATGCCCATGACTTCATCACGATCCTCAATGACCATTCCATTGACTTTCTTGTGGTGGGCAGCCAAGATCTTGACCATGTCCGTCAAGTAATATTCCTTTTGGGCATTGTTTGGCTGCAGCTCATGAAGATGAGCAAACAAATCTTCATTTTTGAAACAATACATCCCGGCATTGATCTCTTTGACCTTTAACTGTTCCGGTGTGCAGTCTTTAGCTTCCACGATTGCCTGGACCTGCCCGGTTTCATCGCGAATGATGCGGCCATAGTGAGCCCCGTCATCCAAGACGGACGTCAACAAGGTCAAGGAAGCATCCTGGTTGGCCTGAAAGAGCTTCTCTAATGTCGCCGGCTGGATACATGGCCCATCCCCGTTGATGACCAAGGTATCGCCTTTGGCATCTTTGAGCTGTTGACACTGCATCACGGCATGTCCTGTTCCTAATTGCGGCTCCTGCAAGGCAAACTCACAATCGGGGAACGCTTCCTGGATCGTTTGGGCTTGATAGCCGACCACGATCACGATTCGTTCGACCTGTACCGCTCGCAAGGCATCGATGATATATCCTAACATCGGCCGATCGATAATTGAATGCATCACTTTGCTTTGGGTAGACTTCATCCGTGTCCCTTTTCCCGCTGCCATTACGATGGCATTCCGCATGCGATCACCGTCCTTTACCATTCTTTAACTGTTCACTTCTAACATCTTAACAAAATTTCTGGATTTATTAAAGAAAGAAAAAGGGTTTTTCAACCCTTATTCTAAACCATCGATCTGAGTCTGGATATGAGCGATCTGAGAATTGATTTCATCGACCGCACTTTGTGCCTGATCCACTGCACTTTTCGCCTGGCTGACTGCCTGGGCTGCACTATCCAGCTGACTTTGCGATACGGCTGGTGAATTGTTCACTTCTCTTTGTGCCTGCTCAAGAGCATCATTCAGAGAAGACCATTCTCCATAAATATCATTTAATTCAACCAGCTCTTCGTCTGTGATCGTTCCCTCGGTTTGTTTCTGTAGAAGCTCTTGGCGACGTGATTCACACGCATCGACAGCAGCCTGGGCACTTTCTAAGTTTGCCTGGGCATTCGCGGCATTTTGCGATTGTTCCACTAAGGCATCATATTCCGATTGACGAGTCGTCAATGTGCTCTTGGCCGAATCCAAAGTAGACTGGGCGCTGCTGAGCTGCGTCTGTAAGGTCGAGAGCTTCGCACGCAGTTCCGCAATCTCAGTGTTGTTGTTGGAAGAGTCTTTCTTTTCATCCGACTTGGCACGTGCCAACAATTCATCAAAAGTATAGCCCGAACGGCTCTTCAGCAGATCATCGATCTCTTCTTTTTGCTTATCGCTGAGACGGTTGTAGTAATTTTCCATATCTTCAATGCCGGTAAAATCATCATCCACCGTATCCAGCCAGTCCTTGATGCGCTCGTAAGCCACCTTCTGACGATCGTTTTCGACTTCTTCTGTTTTTTCGCCAATACCATTCAATAAAACATAGGCACCGGTCCCAATCACTGCCACGACCAAAAGCGATACCAAGACGGCTAAAACGATCTTCACGGTTTTATCGCTCTTTTTGCGCATCGTGGCCGTCGGCTTTTTTGGATGTCCTTTGACTTCTCTTCTCAGCTTCGGAGCTTGTTCTTGTTCCAGCAGCGATTGGATCTCATCGTCATTGATCACCACGGTCTTATTCGTCGGTTCTTCTTGTTCTTCAATCTGATCCGGATCAAACATCACCGTCTCGCCTGCCTCTGGTTCGGGTTGTTGAGGACGAGGGGGACGCAATACCACGGTATCGTTGGTCGATGGGATCTCTGTTTCCTGCGGATCCTCTGGATCGATCATATTAACTTGTTGCGTATACTTATCTTGACGACGCTTTTTGGCCGCAAAGCCTTCCATTTTCTCTTCCAAGGCTCCATCGGCTTCAAAAGAATCTAATAATTTTGAAATTTCATCGTTTTCTTTTCTTCCTGCCATATTTGTCTATCTCCTCGGCATCATTCTACCAAAAGGAACTCTTTTTTTCTATACCCATTGATGCATGAGTCTGCAGCCATTGAGGATGGGCAGCGACCACAAAAACACATTGAGGATCCAAAAGCTGACAAGCCGCCTCCAGACTGGATCCAGTCGTACATACGTCATCCACCAGCAAGATTTTCTTTTTTGATAAAGGATACAGCTCTTTTCGTTTTAAGATCGTATGGATCTGTTTTCGACTCGCTTTAGATTGCGCGCTTTGTTTGACGGGTCTTGTCTTGTACAAAGGCGAAAGGACTTCGATCCCATAAGGCTTGAACATCTCGATCAAGGGTTCAAACCCGCGATGCAGACGATGTTTGTCACTGGAACATAAGCCGCAGACTTGATAAGATCTCATCTTTTTTAAATGATCCCGGATCCTTTCTAAAAAGATGGGGGCCAGTACGATATCTCTTTGTTCTTTATAGCGAAAGAAGAGTCGTTCTAAAAAGTCATTGTATTCATATAAGACGTGCCATTCTCGATCGTGGATTCGAAAGATCTTCTGCACAGGTTTGAACTGGTTTTGACAGGCGGTGCAGATCGTTCGATGTTGAAAGAGAAGATCTTCCAATGAACGGATCTCATCTAGCGACTCGTTACAGATGAGGCAGAATCGTTCATCCACTTTAAGAGCTCGATACATTCGCGGACCGATTGATTCGCATATTGACATAGGCAAACTCCTTTCCCGGTCGGATCTTCAAATGTTCTTCCGATGCGGCCAAAGATCTGGATCAGACTGGCTGTCGTAAACACGATATGCTGCGCCTGATAAACGGCCACCTGCACACTGCCGATCGTGATGCCTCGTTCCAATAAAGTGGTACACACAAGAACATCATAATGTTTTTGACGAAAAGCTTCCAAGATCTGATCTTTATCCGACGTAGCAGAATGGATACCGATGGCCTTACAAACCAGGCGCAAGATCCAAGCCATCCAGAAACAGTCTTGTCGGCGGGGCACAAAGACCAGAACTTGTTTGTGCTCCTTTTGGCAGCGGGCACAAAAAGCCAGCAGATAGAGAACTTGTCCCCAAGGCTCTCTTTGAATGACCTTGGGGATCACCAAGGGATGTTTGTGGGGTCTTTCAAAGAGTTGAACGACTTCCATTTTTCCGGCTTCGATCTCTGCCAGGATCTGAGCCGAAGGCGTAGCACTCAAATAAAGCTTTTGCCCGATACACGAAAGATCCACAATGGCTTCCAATAAGGTGTTGCCGGCATACGGAAAGGCATCGACTTCATCCAGGATCAGCAGATCAAATCCATAAGGATAGCGATAGAGCTGATGCATCGTACAAACGATCAGATCCGCATCCGTCACCCGGGTATAATCTTGGGCCACCTCCACAACGCTTAACTCGGGAAAGGCTTTTCGTAAACGCTGGGCAATCTCTAAGACCACCTGACGGCGACTGATCGCAAAAGCCACTTTCTTCCCTTGGGATAAATAATAAGAAATGCTGGCGAAGGTAATCTCGGTCTTGCCGGCTCCTGTTGCGGCATAGACAAAAACATCTCTTCCTTGTTTTAGATAATTCAACGTTTTTGTCGAACATTCTTTCTGTTTTTCTGTCAGTTCATATCTAAGCTTTGGTTTTCCTTTCCATATTCGATGCGATAAATGACATGGTTCAATGGTATCGCCAACTTGCACTCGGGAAAAGACGATGCATTTGCGGCAGTAATACACACCCTTGTCATAGGCAAAGAAGTTCGGATCTTCATTTTGGCAGCGAGGACATTTCATATTTCTAAATACGACAAAAAAGCTGATTCGTGACAGCTTCATACGATTATCCATTATAGAACCTCTTGGTGAATGATACACTTTGAAATAGAAGCAGAGGATTGCATTATGAACAAAAAGATTGCCTATTGCGGATTGAATTGCCAAACCTGTGATGCATACTTGGCAACCATCCACAACGATCAAAAGCTAAAGGAAGCCACCGCAAAAAAAATGGGCCCGGCTCAACCAGGCTCCTATTTTGCCGGAACACATTCACTGTGAAGGCTGCCGTATGCCCGGAGCGAAAACAATATTCTGTGAAACGATGTGTGAAATCCGAAAATGCGCCATAAAAAAAGAAGTCTCCACCTGTGGACACTGTTCCAACTTAGAGACTTGTCGAACCATAGAAAGCATTCTGAAACATAATCCATCCATAATAAACAATTTAAAACAATAAGATGCATCGGTTCACAGCTTCTCTTGAATCCAATCCACGATCTGTTCCAGCAAAGCATACAGCGTGGCATAGTTTCCCGTCTTGGCTAAAAAGGTATGGTCCGCATGTTCAATGATACATAAATCGGTCGATCGATCTTTTCGTTGTTGCACAAAATCATAACTGTTGGCTGGATCTATGGTAGGATCTTTTGCGCCTACACAGACCAATATCGGATTCTTATAATGATCAATTGTATCATTTTGTATGGACAGATCTTTTAAAAATGCAGAAAACACCAATTCTACACGCCCATCACTGGTGGACATGATGGTATACCCTTGCGATTGGATTTCCTTTTCTTTTTCAACGGGCAAAGAAAATGCCCCTGGTTGATTTATTTTTAAAGCCCCATTCAGTGTAATGATACAAAAGCTGGGAAGATCTGCGCATAAGATGGCTATACGCCCTCCTAAGCTATGCCCTAATAATCCGATTCGGTCGGATAGAATATTTGGGTCATTTTGAAGCCACGCGAATGTCGCATGTGTTTCCTTGATACACATATCAACTCCATACATTTGGCGGGAGGCACGATTTTCTCCCATACTGCAGAAATCAATACGTGCACTGGCTATCCCGTGTTCAGCCAAGTACTGCGCACTCTTTTGAAGCAAATGCCCATCGCCTTCTTTGTAGGACAAGAATCCATGCAGACAAAGCATACAAGGATAAGGACCCAAAGTATCCGGATAGGTGAGAATCATTGGAAGTTCATGATCCTCACAAGGAATAAACAATCTTTTTTCCATGGACTTTTCCTCCTTAGTCGATCAGCCGAAACTGCCGCAAGGTCCAAGCGATGCTGTCTTGATCGCTTGGACCACAAATAAAATCCGCATAGGCAAACAAATCAGGATCGCTGTTTTCCATGGCAACTCCAATTGTTGCTTCTTGGATCATTTCTTTATCATTTAAAGAGTCTCCAAAGGCCATATAAGGGGCCTGTTCCATATGCCAATATTTTAACAGAGATTCAATTCCTTTGACTTTACTTACTCCTTCTTTGATCAAATCGACAATGCAGCCGGATGATTTTTGCGTTTTAACAGTTGGAATTTGTAAGAAATCAGAGTAGTCATAGTCATACCCTTTAAATAAAGAAATCATATCAACAACATCCTCTGGATCCCAATCTCGAATCTCGTTTGGAATCTGTACATGAAAATGTTCTAGAACACGCATAGCTTCTGGATCTTTTTGGGTTAAAAATGCAGAGCTTCCATTGACATACAAACACAGATTTTTTTCTTTGGCAATGGAGAAGATCTGTTTCAATTCCGCATTCGAAAAACCGTTTTTTTCAATCAATTGAATCTGTTCATCATAGACGGTATTCCCTGCACTTCCAATAAACCCGTCCCATTGTACACCATCAAAAATCGAAAGTTCCTGTGCCATTCGCAAAGGTCGTCCAGAACACAGGGCAATTTTATACCCTCTTTCTTTTAATTTTCGCATGGCTTTCATCGTCGAAGGAAGAACTTTGTCTTTTTCATGATCGTAATACGTTCCATCAATATCTAAAAATACGGCTTGAATCTGTTCTTTGATCTTTTTTTTCATTGTTGCTCAACCTCTTTTGTCTTAAACATTATAATGTTTTGGCCGAATAAAAGAAAGTCAAACTCAGATACTTATATTGAGTTCATCAAAGAAAAAAAAACACAATACACGGATTTTTATCCAAATATTGCGTTTTTTATTCAAACAGTTTGACGAATCAAAATTATCCACTTCTTGTTACTGGGTTTGAAAAATCTTAGATTTTTGAATGCGCTCAGCAGCCTCCTTGATCTTATCCGCATCTTGAACCAAGGCAATTCGAATATATCGCGATCCTTGTTTACCAAACGATTGTCCTGGAGTCACAACGATCCCGGTCTTCTCTAAAAGATCCGTGACAAAGGCCAAAGAATCAGGATAGTGATCCGGGATCCTTGCCCATGCGAACATCGTAGCTGGACTTTTGGGAATCTCCCATCCGACCTTTTTAAATTCTTCACAGATCAGATCGCGCCGGTCCTGATATGCCTGACAAGTAGAATGGATCGATTGGCCGCCGTGGCGTAAAGCTTCAATACCGGCATATTGTACAGGCAAAAAGATTCCATAATCCATATTGGATTTTAAAGTGTTATAAACTTTGATGATTTCACGATTTCCCACACAGACCCCAAGTCGTGCCCCGGCCATCCCAAAGGTCTTAGAAAAAGAATTCAATTCGATCCCGATTTCTTTCGCGCCTTCAAAAGACAAAAAGCTCTTTCCTATCTTGCCATCAAAGACCAGTTCGCTATAAGCGTTGTCATGCAATACGATGATGTCGTATTTTTTCGCAAAAGCGATCAGATCTTCGTAAAAGGAATCGGGGGCAATCGCACAAGTCGGATTGTTGGGATAGGAGACGATCATCATCTTGGCCTTTTTGGCAATTTCCGGATCGATCGCATCAAAGTCGATCAGATAATCATTTTCCTCCAACAGCGGCATATATTCTACACTGGCATTGGCAATCTTAGGGCCGTCATTGAAGATCGGATAGTAAGGATCTGGCACCAGAACGATGTCTCCGGCATCGCAAGTAGCCAAAAACAAAGTGCTTAAAGCTTCCTGGGACCCTTGAAGACA
>NZ_CALVBG010000054.1 GCF_944325745.1 uncultured Faecalicoccus sp.
ATTCAATCCCGCATTCCAAGAGTTGTCTTTGGGGCCTATGATCCTAAAGGGGGCTGTATGGGATCGTGTACGAATTTGCTTGAAGTAAAAGGATTTAATCATTATCCAACCATCGAAGGGGGGATTCTTCAAGAAGAATGTGCTTCCCTGTTAAAAGCTTTTTTTAGACAAAAGCGAAAGAAATGATCGATTTGATTCTATGTTATAATGGAGAACGGAAAGTGAGGCTGTGCCATGTATCAGGCTCTGTATCGAAAATATCGTCCCCAGACTTTTGATGAAGTCGTCGGACAGAAACATATCATACAAACGTTAAAAAACGCGATCGTTCAAGATCGTATCGCCCACGCTTACTTATTTTGTGGACCGCGTGGTACGGGAAAGACATCCATCGCAAAGATCTTTGCGAAAATGTTGAATTGCGAAGATAAAGAACATGCTCCATGCGGAGAATGCCTGAATTGTCAGATGGTTCAAAATGGAAGCCATCCGGATATTATCGAAATCGATGCCGCTTCCAACAATGGCGTTGATGAAGTTCGAAATCTAATTGATCGCGTCAAATATGCACCGATGCAAGGAACGTATAAAGTGTATATCATTGACGAGGTTCATATGATGACGACAGGAGCTTTCAATGCCCTATTGAAAACAATTGAAGAACCGCCAGCTCATGTGGTCTTTATTTTGGCAACAACGGAACCCAATAAAGTGATCCCTACAATCATTTCCCGCTGCCAGCGGTTTGATTTCAATAAAGTCAGTCTTCAAGACTTGATCATGCGTTTACAGATCGTTTGTCGATCAGAAAAGATCGATATTGATGAAGAGGCGATTCGTCTGATTGCTCAGCTGAGCGATGGCGGAATGCGAGATGCGCTTTCCATCTTAGATCAATGCACGGCATTTTGTACTTCCAATATTTCGGTCGATGATGTTCGCCAGATTTATGGCGTCATGACGACGGATGAATTAGGTACATTATTTTATGATCTGTATAAAGGAAATACAGAAGCCATGATCGAAACATTAAATGATGCGGAAGCGTCTGGAATGGATCTGAAACGATTGACCCAGGACATGATTTCATTGTTGAAGGACAGTTTAATTTTAGATCGTTCTCCTCAAACCGCATTGGTGCTGTCGGCTCACAAAGAGGTGATCCAGGAAAAATTAATAATTTCACCTTCCCCATTTCGATTGAGGCTGCTGAATGAATTGATGGACACGTACACAAAATTCAATTATGCATCCAGCGTCTTAGATTATCTGGAAACTGCATTTCTGAAATGTGTCGTAAATTCAGATGGATCTGTAGAGGTAAAATCCGAGCCCCAAACGAAGATTACAGATCAACAAAGAAATGTTTCAGAGCCGAAAATCCCGGATTCTTCATATGATTTACCTTCTGATTATTCAGAAATTCATAAAAAAGAGACAGAAAATGCCGAAAATATGCCAAAATCTGAAGATTTGAAAATATCTGATGTTTCACGTGAAACATTAAAAGAGGATAGGAACGAAGATCATAAAATCATATTAGAAGAAGAATACGTCTTACAATTACTGGTAGGAGCGCAGAAAAAAGAACGTCAGATTGATACACAGAAAATGAGTCAAAATGAATTTTTCTTATCGGATCTAAAATATGGAAGATTTGCTTCAACACTTCGTAACACCCATATAGTAGCCAGTGGAACCAATTATATGATTGTGGGTGTGAATTCAGAAATTGAAGCGAAAGAGATCAATTCCCTTCAATTGGAAGAAGGATATGAATCGTTTACAGAAGTCATATTAGGGGCCGCCAAAGTTATATTCGCTCTCGATTCAAAACAGGAACAAAGAGTCTTGGAAGATTTTAAAAGCCGTTGGGCGTCGAACACTTTGCCGGAACCGGCGGAAGTTCAAATTGTTCGAAAAGCGAAAACAACTTCACCACAAAATACAAAGGAAGAACAGATGAAAGAACTCTTCCCTACTTTAGAAATTGTTGAGGACTAGGAGGAAGTATGTATCCTAAGAAATTTGAAGATTTAATCACCGCTTTTCAACAATTACCGGGTGTCGGGCATAAAACAGCGGAACGATATGCGTTTGAAACGATTAACTGGTCAAAAGAAAAACAAGAAGAGTTTCTGGAAGGATTAAAAGCTTTATCCACAGGTATTGAAACTTGTCATATCTGCGGAAATTTAAGCGAAGGAGATCTTTGTCCGGTCTGTCAGGATGAAACAAGAGATAGCAGCACGATTTGTGTTGTACAAAGTCCAAAAGATATTGCGGCTATGGAGTCGATCCAGGAATATAAGGGCGTATATCATGTTTTAAATGGTGTGATTGACACCTCAAAAGGTATTTTACCGGAAGATTTACGATTATCTTCCCTTTTGCAGCGCGTGGAGAGAGGAAATGTAGAAGAAGTGATCCTGGCGTTGGATCCTACGGTTGAAGGAGAGACCACTTCCCTTTATATCGAGACTTTATTGAAGGATAAAACGCATGTTACTCGTCTGGCTTATGGGATTCCTGTGGGAGGACATCTGGATTATACGGATTCTTTAACATTATTACGGGCTTTTCAAGGCAGAAAATAGCAATTTAGGAGAAATCATATGACTATTTTATGAATATTCATACGATTTCTTTTTCTTTTACTCTTTTAATAGGAGTTTTCAGATTTTCTTATCTCTTTATTTCCTTTTTCATATGAAAAGTATTTAACTTATTCACATGGAGGATCAAAATTCATACGACTCTTTTTCTTCATTTATTTTGTTTATCAATTCGCATATGAAAATCATATACAAGTTTTCTTATGTGATTTAATGATATGAAATTGATATGATTAGAAAAATTCTCATCATATGAATAGAAATACAATTTATGAATATGGTGATAAAATTCATAAAATCAATTTTTATAGAATCCGAATAGTCATAGGAATAAATTATGAATAATCACACTAGAAAAAGTAGAATAAAAAAATCATGTGAAATTCCTATGAAAAAATAGAAAAATGAAAAAAAGTGTGCTAGAATAGAAAGCACCACGAGGTAAACGTTAGGAAAATCATAGGAAAGGGGTTTTATTATGGGAGAAGAAAAGCCTATTGATGTTTTCTACGATATGGATATTGCGCAGATTTGCCAACATTTCTCGAAATCGCGAAATACCGTCGACAAGGCCATCGCGAAGCTAATCAAGGATAATCCGGATAAAGATTGGAAATATAAGAACCCGGAAACACGGCGGATCACGATCAAGGCAGAAGGGGTAGAAAGACTTTCCAAGTATTTTCGAAAGGAAAAACATGAAGTTTCTACCGTTGAAATGGAACTTCGCTATGAAAATGAGAAATTGAAGGCGATCATTGAAGAAAAAGAGAAAGCACAAGCTCAAATTGAGGCATTATATCAAGAACGACTGGCTTTAGAATTGGAAAAAAGCAAACAAACCTTCCTTTTAGAGAATCAATCCAAGGAAGAAACGATTCAAAAACTTCAGTTAGAAAATGAAAGTCTGCGGGAAGAAGCGGAATCTTTAGAAGCTGTTCGTCAAAAATTAGAAGATTATAAGAAAAAAGAAGAAGAATATAATGGAAAATCCTTCTTCTATCGTCTTACTCATAAGTTTTAAAAGCTCTGGCAATTTTGCTGGGGCAATTTTTTATGTATTTTTGCCCAATTTGCGCTAATATCTGATTAAATTCTGAAATCCCATCATGATTCCTATGATATTCATATTCAATTTCATAATCGATATGATCTGTGTATTCAGTTTCATCGGCACAAAGTTCGGCGTTTTCACATTCATAGACTTGCCGAATGGTGGTAAATTGCGCTGTTTTCTTTAGATTGCTGGGAATATGATATTCTTTCAACCAGCCTAGGATCTCTGGATCCTGGATCTTTTCGAGTTGATCGGTAGGGATTTCTTTTTCATATTCATAATGCGTGATCTCATCTTTGCGAATCTTTAATGTCAGGATATGCTTGGATCCAATCGTTCGAATTCGCAGAGCACCCCCTTGTTTTCGTATGCTTTGATCGGGACTGTCATAATATGTATTCGTTTGAGTCCATGGTTCTGAAAAGGGTAGGGTTTTTAAAAGAGAATGGAATTCATCTTTTGATACTAAGATCTTTAACTCTCTTTCTATCGGTTTCGTCATCGGACTTCCTCCTTTTTGAAAGTATGGTACAATAGAAAAATCAGAAAGGAAAGGTGTTTCCATGCGTTTTGGACTGATCGTACGTAAGGATCCACATTCGGCCTCGGTTGCTCGTAGTGTTAAGGATCAATGTCTTCAAATTGGTTGGATCTATGACGAAGCGGATCCGGAACTTTTGATTTCGATTGGCGGTGATGGAACTTTATTACGAGGAATCCATCAATATCTTGATCATTTAGATCGAATGAGCTTTGTCGGGATCCATACCGGCACGCTTGGCTTTTATACAGATTATACGCAAGAAGAAATTGAGCTCTTTATCCATGATATTCAGTTTCATGATGTCCAATACGAAGAAATGCCTTTATTAGAAATGCAGATCGACGACTCGGGAGAACGTCTCTATGCCTTAAATGAGATGCGGATCGAATCTGTTTCCCGTACTCTTTCTTTAGATGTCTCCATCGATGGGGAATTCTTTGAACATTGCACAGGATCTGGTATCTGTATCAGTACGCAGGCCGGATCTACAGCCATCAATCGGGCGTTGCAGGGGGCTGTGATCGATGACGGATTGCGGGTGCTCCAACTTTGTGAGATCATGCCGATCTCGCATAAAAATCATCATTCTTTAAGAAACCCTTATATTATGCGTTTGGACCGTCGGATCGCTGTTCAATCGGATTCCTTTTTACGGGCCAGAGTCTGTTATGACCATCTGGATCGTTCTTTAGATCAGGCCAAACGTTTATCGATCCAGACTTCGCAAAAAAAAGTGCGCTTTGCGCGCTATCGTCATTATTCGTATTTGAAACGTTTAAAAAACCTATATTAACGAATGTTCGAGATCCTGCGGGATCTTTTTTTAAGTTTTTTCGGACCTCTTTTTTTCAAAATAATGACCTTTTTGGAAACGGGAGAGAGATTCATAACGATCGCAAAGGAAATAAAGTAAGATAAAATACTGCTTCCACCATAGGAAATCATCGGTAAAGTGATCCCGGTGATCGGAACCAGTCCTACGATCATCCCCAGATTTTGAAGCTGTTGATACACCAGCATCGCAATGACACCGATCACAATAAAACGATCGGTACGATTCGTTGTATTGTAGGCAATCTTAAATAAGACATAATCAAATAATAAACAAATCATTAAAACAAAGGTCGTTCCTAACAATCCGAAACATTGTCCAATGGCCGCAAAGATAAAGTCAGTATGAGCTTCTGGGATCGCGATGATATCTGCCTGCAGACCATATCCTGTCAATCCGGCACTGCCCAGCGACAACAAAGCCGTATAAAGCTGGTTGGAGCTACCTTGAATATTCGATTCCGGATCCAGCCAGGCATCGATTCGACTTAAACGATAGTTGGAGATAAAGATCTCTAAAAAATCGCGCTGGAAGAAATAGAGATAGACAAACAAACCGACCACAAAGAGAATCAAGCCGCCTAGAATGTAGATATATTGTTTGCGAATACCAGAGCACATCAAAAGAATCAATGTATTGACCAAGATGATGATCACGACCCCGGTATCGGGCTGTAAAAAGATCAAAACCAGAGGGGGAATCAAGATCTTGCCGATCTTGATCAATAAATTCCAGTCATCTCTCCAGGTAGGATCCGGGTGTTGTTCCTGATGAGAGCTAATGGTCTTGGAAATCAGTACAATCAAAACGATCTTGATAAATTCACTGGGTTGGAAACTGGCAAACGGTAACGAAAACCAGGAAACGGCCCCGTTGATCGAAGTCGCAAACGGAAGATGGAGACTGCCGCCGCTGATACTGATCAAGATTCGCGAGATCAACAGATAGATCAGACAGCCCATCAAAAAGCGGTAGGCTTTGTGCATGATCTTGAAAATCGCCTGGTTTTGAAAGGAGCATAAAAAGAACATGGCCACAAACCCAATGATGTACCACATGATCTGACGCATCATATAGCCATAGCCGGATCCGTCACTGATCAGGTTAAAAGCATTATAGAGCGCAAAAAAACTTGTCAGGCCCATTACGCTCAACATGACGATCAGACCTAAATCAATGCGAAAGGTAAATTTTCCAATGGTAATGGTTTGTTTCATGCGATTTTTCCTTTCTGTTTCGCTGAGTAATAGTATATCATAGATTGGTTAGGAAAGAGAAAGGACTGGAAGTGAAAGATTCTTGAAATCCACTTCTGTAAAAATTTATAATAAGAATATGCCAGAAAAGAAATATACCCCTATGATGCAGCATTATCTGCAGTTGAAAGAAGAAAATCCGGAACCCATCTTGTTTTATCGCCTTGGCGATTTTTACGAGATGTTTTTTGAGGACGCCAAACTGGCCAGTCAGGAACTGGATCTGGTGCTGACCGGACGCAGTGCCGGTGTCGAAGAAAAGGTCCCGATGTGCGGAATCCCTTATCATGCGGCTTCTTCTTATATACAAAGATTGATCAAAAAAGGATATAAGGTTGCGATCTGCGAACAACTTTCCGACCCGGCCACATCCAAAGGTTTAGTGGATCGCGGGATCATCCGCATCATTACGCCGGGAACTTATATGGATGAAAACCAGGATGCCAAGGCCTCCAATTATATGGCCAGCATCTGCGTCAATGCGTATGAAATCTTGGTGCTGTATGCTGAACTGAGTACGGGCGAATTAAAATACCGGACATTAGAGCGATCCTTGGTATCGCTTCAGAAAGCGATCCTGGAAGAAGAGGTCTGTGAAGTCATCTGTCCGATGTCTTTGGATAAAAAATGGAAACAAGCTTTAGAAGAGATGGAAGGAGTTTTGATCTCTTATCAGAAAAAGACGGCTTTGGATCCGGAAGATCAACCTCTTTTATCGGCCAGTGATTCTTTGTCCTTACAAGAAGCTTTGGCACAATTGATGGGATATTTGCGCCTGACCCAGAAACAGCATATCGATCACTTTTTGCCGGCCGAAAGTATGGACCAGGATCAACATCTGGTCATGGATTTTGAGACCCGAAAACATTTGGAGCTGGTCACAAGCACTTCGACTTCCGGCAAGGGGTGCAGCCTGTGGGAATTTATGGATCATTGTCAGAGCGCCATGGGATCGCGTCTTTTAAAGCGCTGGATCGAAATGCCGTTGTTGGATGTTTCTTTGATCCAGAAACGCCAAAAAGCAATCCAAACCTTGATCGATGATTTTTTAACGCGTGAAGAACTCAAAGAACACTTGACCTATGTCTATGATATGGAGCGTCTGGCCAGCCGTATGGCTTATGGAAATGCCAGTCCGCGCGATGTACTTCAGCTCAAGGCCACCTTGGAACACGCTTCTCCGATCTTGGAACTGGCTTCTAAATTAGACAGCTTTCCAGAATTTCAGACAGTGCCTGATTGTCAGGAGCTTTTTGAAGAGATCAAAGATGCGATCGTGAATGAACCACCTTTGACCATCAAAGAGGGCGGTGTCTTTCAAGAAGGTTATAATGAACAATTAGATGAACTTCGTCAGTTTGCCGACCAGGGCCAACAATATATCTTAGATCTGGAAACCAAAGAGCGCGAAAGAACCGGGATCAAATCTTTGAAGATCGGTTATAATCGCGTATTTGG
>NZ_CALVBG010000055.1 GCF_944325745.1 uncultured Faecalicoccus sp.
GAAACCAAGGCGGAAGAGATCAAACAGAAAGATGTGCGCCAAGCGAGCTGGGGAGGGTGTAAGCCCAGTCGTAACGATTCTGCAAATGGACTTCCAAGGGCGAGGTGAAATCGTAGTAGCCAAGACGTGACTTGTACGTTACAACAAGAGAAATGTGATAGCATTTTCTATTGAGTGGGTAAGTTTTACCAATACAGGTGGTACCGCAGATCGAATGATTTGTCCTGTGTCAAAGTGATTTGACACGGGATTTTTTTTACCCCGAAAAGCTATCCAAACAAGAGATAAAGAAAAGGAGAGAAAAAATGAAAACTTTATCGAAATTGATGGCAGCCTTTATGGCAAGTTCCTTATTGTTTGGATGTTCTTCATCCGGTTCAACTGAAATGCCGACGATTGGGGTTGCCCAATTGGTGAGCCACACCTCTTTGAATACGATTCGCGATGCGTTTACGGATCAGATGGAAGAGTTAGGGTATGAAGACGGCAAGAATGTGAGCTATGACTATGCGGATGCTTCGGGACAGATCAACAATTTAAATTCAATCATGTCACAATATCAAGATGAAAATGCAGCCGTTGTGGTCGCGATCGCCACCCCGACCGCACAAGCCGCTGCCAACATTTCTGAAGAAATCCCAGTTGTTTTCTCCGCTGTTAGTGATCCGGTAGGAGCCGGCTTAGTGGAATCTTTAGAAAAACCGGGTGGAAATATTACGGGAACCAGTGATGAAGTGCAGGTGGACCAAATCTTAGATCTGGCTTTACAACTTGTTCCGGAAGCCAAGACGGTGGGCTTTTTGTACAATGCCAGCGAAGCGAATTCGGTATCGAATCTAGAAAGTGCTAAAGAGTATTGTGATCAAAAAGGTTTGACCTTGGTCGAAGGAACCGGGTCGAATTTAACGGAACTTCAAAGTTCTGCCAGCGTGTTATGCGAACAAGTAGATATTCTCTTTGCTCCGAATGATAATACAGTTGCCAGCGGGATGGCAGCTTTATCACAGATTGCCTTAGATGCGCAAACACCATTCTTTGTAGGGGCAGATTCCATGGTCCAAGATGGCGGTCTAGCAACGGTGGGAATCGATTATGAAGAATTAGGCATTGAAACAGCCAATATGGTGGATGCGATCTTGAATGGAGAAGATCCTTCTGAAATGCCTGTCAAAGTATTTAAAGACGATCTGAATATTTATATTAATCAGTCGGCTTTAGATCAGTTGGGACTGACGTTGCCGGAAGAGATACAAAATAATGAACGTCTTGTCATCATGGAATAGGAGGGAATGCGATGTCGATCGCAATCATTGAAAGAGCTTTAGAATTAGGACTGATTTTTTCAGTCCTTTCTCTGGGTGTTTATATTTCTTTTCGCGTTTTGAATGTGCCGGATCTGACAGTGGACGGCAGTTTTACGACCGGTGCAGCCGTTTGTGCCGTTTGTACATTGAACGGGCATCCTTTTTTAGGCCTGCTTCTGAGTTTTGTAGCCGGAGGAATCTGTGGCTTGATTACTGCTTTTTTGCAGACGAAGATGCGGATCCATGCTTTATTGGCGGGGATCCTGACCATGACGGGACTGTATTCGATCAATCTTCGAATCATGTCCGGGGCTCCGAATATCGCTTTACTGAATACCGAATCTTTATTTACGATGATCCCGTTTACTTTTGGGATCCTGCTTTTGATCAGTATCGTATTGGGAATCGTATTGTTTGTATTCTTTAAAACCAATACAGGCTTGATGCTTCGGGCGTCAGGCGATAATGAGACGATGGTCAAATCCAGCAGCATCAATGTCGATACGATGAAATTTTTGGGCATGGCTTTGGCCAATGGTTTTGTGGCTCTTTCCGGCGGCCTTTTGGCGCAGTACCAAAATTTTGCCGACGTGACCGGAGGAACCGGGATGATGGTGTTAGGCTTGGCCGGCATTATTATTGGGGAAGCTGTGATTCGCAAGCGTACGATCGGGTTTGGTTTGGCTTCGTGTATTTTGGGAGCTTGTTTGTATCGCCTTTTATATACGATCGCATTACAATTTGGGATCCCGGCAACGGATATGAATTTGATGTCGGCTGTTCTGGTGGCCTTGACGATCTCGATTCCTTATCTGAAACAGTTAAAGGAGAAAGAAAATGCTTGAGTTAGAAAATGTATCGGTCATTTTTAATAAAGGGACTTCGTTGGAAAAGGTAGCTCTGGAAAATTTAAGTGTAAAAATCAATGATGGTGATTTCATTACGATGTTAGGCTCCAACGGAGCCGGCAAAAGTACTTTGTTCAATGTGATCACGGGTGCTTTGAAAGTCAATCACGGGAAGATCTTGATGGATGGAGAAGATATCACAGCGACAAAAGAACACGTTAGAGCCCGTTATATTGGACGCTTATTTCAGAATCCGGAACATGGAACAGCCCCGCATTTGACGGTGGAGGAAAATTTAGCTTTGTCCTACTCGGGAAAGAAATATGGAAAATTTTCTTTTGCGGTCCATAAACAAGACCGGGCGTTCTTTCAAGAAAAGCTGAAACAACTGGATATGGGCTTGGAAGATCGATTGAAAACACCGATTGGTTTGTTGTCGGGGGGCCAACGCCAGGCGGTGGCTTTGATGATGGCAGTGTTGAACCCTCCTAAGATCTTATTGTTGGATGAACATACGGCAGCTCTGGATCCAAAAAGTGCACAAAAGATCTTAGAGATCACCAATGAATTGATTCGTAAAGAAAAGATGACGGCACTGATGATCACACATAATATTCAAGATGCCTTGGATAACGGAAATCGTCTTTTCATTTTGAATGAAGGGCGTTTGATCCAGGATATGGATCAAGAAGAAAAATCGCGGTTGAAACCGGCGGATATCTTAAATTATTATGCCGTTTGACAAACGCGATAAAACAGATTAGACTAAAATCACGAGGTATAAGAATATGAATGCAATCGATGAACTGAAGACAATTTCTGGTAAAAAGCATGTGGTGACAAGTATTGAATACGATTGCCCAAGCGAAGATAAAGAAGACGAAGTTTTTGAAACGGTTCGCGGTATCTTAAAACATCATTTGGATGAAGTGGCAAAGATCACCTATGATTTGGAATCAGAAGGGAAAGTCAAAGTAGAAGTTACACAGAATTTATAGGAGAATCGTTTCTCCTATTTTTTTATGGATCGTGAAAATATAACGGCAGCGATCAATAGAACAGCACCTACTACAATGGTATTGACATCTAAAAATACATAAAGCAAGAAAAAAGCGGCGGCCGCAAAATATAAAAGCATGGCGATGATATGTTTGTTCATGATGACCTCGATTCTTTCCTTATTATAGCATGAGGAGCGTTAAACTATGAAAAAGTTGAATATTTACGGGACCTTGGGCCCCGCTTGTCAAAAAGTAGAAGTTTTAGAGAAAATGTTTCAAGACGGCATGAGTGGCGTGCGCCTGAATCTTTCGCATACAACGCTCCCTCAAAGTAAAGAAATCCTCGAACAAGTTTTCCGGGCAGCGCAACATTGCGGTATCCAGCCAGAGGTCTTGATCGATATGATCGGCCCTGAGATCCGCACGGGAAAGCGAGAGCGGCCTCTGATCCTAGAAAAAGGAAAATCTTATTTTTTATCCCAGTTATTATTTCCGGATTTCGTGAAGCCTTATTGTATTTTAGGACAACATGTACTGTTGGATGATGGGAAGATGGAGATCGTGATCCAGAACAATGGACAAGTTCAGGTATTGCGGGAAGGAATCCTGGAATCGCGAAAAACGGTATTCTTTCCGGGCGTGCAAATCGACAGTCCCGCTTTGACCCAACAAGATATCGAGAATCTTCGAGTTGCCAAAGACTATGGAATAACGGGCGTCATGCAGCCGTTTGTTCGCAGCCCTAGAGATTTGGCCCATGTGAAAAAAACATTGGATTCTTTGGGATTATCTTTAAAGATCTTAGCTAAGATCGAGAATCAGGCAGGAATCGATCATTTAGAATCGTTATTTCCTTATTGTGATGAGATCGTGATTGCACGCGGGGATCTTGGCAGTTCGATAGGTTTGTGTCAGCTGCCGCGTATTCAAAGAAAGATCGAAGCGGCTTGCCAGAAACATCATAAACCTTATATGGTCGTTACAGAAATGTTGGATTCCATGCAGCGACAAGCTACGCCGACGCGAGCAGAAGTCAATGATATCTATGATGCGGTCATTCGCGGTGCTTCGAGTATCATGTTGACGGGAGAGACTGCCAAAGGAAAGTATCCAGAAGAAGCGATGCGATATTTTTGTGCAATTGCGAAAACAGCTTTGGAAGACCGTAGAATCTAGATGTTGCACGGTCGATTGCTTTATGCAATTTCTAACTATAACGTTAAACCATAAAAAGATGAACTGCATCCCATAAAACAAAGGGATGACTCAATAAGTTTGCAATCGTATCCATTTCAATTGCTCGAAATATTGATTATTCAAACTAATCCATATAAAATGATTCTTAAGTGTTTGGAGGAATATCATGGGAAATGAAGGCAATCTGCAAGGTCTTACTTCGCAGGAAGTAAAAGACAGGGTAGAACGGGGCTTGGTCAATACACAGGAAAAAACAGTGAGTCGGACGATCAAGGATATCTTAATCGAAAATATATTTACTTTATTTAACTTACTGAATCTATTGATTGCTATCGCGTTAGCATTTGTTCATGCCTGGAGCAATCTTTTGTTTATGGCCATCATCATCATGAATGTACTGATTGGAATCATTCAAGAGTTAAAGGCTAAAAAAATGGTGGACGATCTATCTATTTTGATGACGCCCAAGGCTACGGTGTTAAGAGAGGGAAAGATTCAGGAAATTATTGCGGATGAAATTGTCCTAGATGATATCATGGTTTTAAAACAAGGACAGCAGATTTCTTGTGATGCTAGTCTTGTTTCGGGCAGTTTGGAAGTCAATGAAAGTCTTTTGACAGGCGAAAGTGATGCGATCCAAAAAGAAAGTGGTGACGAAGTACTTTCTGGAAGTTATGTGGTTGCCGGACAAGCTTATGTTAAAGTCAATCATGTCGGGAAGGACAATTATGCGAATAAACTGGCTGATCAGGCAAGTACCTGGAAACCGGTGAATTCTCAGCTACTGAATTCGATGAAAAAGGTTACGCGGTTTACGTGCTTTTTGATCATTCCTTTAGGAATTCTATTATTCATTGAAGCTTTTTTAATGCGTGATGAAGGTTTATATCAAAGTGTAGTCAGCAGTTCTGCGGCTTTATTAGGCATGCTTCCTAAAGGACTGGTGCTTTTAATGAGCATTTCTTTGGCAGCCGGTATAGTTCGTCTAGGAAAAAAGAAGATTTTAGTACAGCGTTTGTATGCTCTGGAAACATTATCTCATGTAGATGTGCTTTGTTTAGATAAAACGGGGACTTTAACGACAGGAAAAATGAAAGTCGATCATATAGTGGAATTGAGCGCGGTTTCCAAAGAGGATGAAGACTATATCGCATCATATTTGTACCATAGCACAGATTCCAACACGACTTTTGAAGCGATGGCGCAATATTTTAAAGCGAAGAATGTATATACGCCAAAAACTAAAATTCCGTTTTCTTCAGAAAGAAAATGGAGCGCAATCGTCTTTGATCATATTACGTATGTTGTAGGAGCGCCGGAGCGCTTATGTCAAAGCGTACCTGAACAAGCGAAACAGGAAATGAAAAAAGGGAATCGTGTCATTGTGATTGGAAAGACAGCGGATGAGGTAAAGGTCCATCAAAATCTTCCAAAGATTGACGCGCTTTATCTGGTCGTGATTCAGGATGTACTTCGCGAAAACTGTCAAGACACCATTGAACAGTTTCATAAAGAAGGTGTACAGATCAAAATCATTTCTGGAGACCATGTGGATGCGGTCAGTGCTTTGGCTAAACAGGCTGGCGTGATTGATGCACATAAAGTGGTTGATTTGTCGAAATATGACGATACGGCAGATTATGGAAAACTGGCAGAAGAAAATGTAGTATTTGGGCGCGTCTCTCCCCAACAGAAAAAATGGCTGGTCAAAGGGCTACAGTCAAGGAGTCATCAGGTTGCGATGACCGGTGATGGAGTTAATGATATTTTAGCGTTAAGAGAAGCTGACTGCAGTATCGCGATTGCTCAGGGAAATGATGCGGTTAAACAAATCTCTGAAATTGTGCTCTTAGATTCTTCGTTTAAAAATTTGTCTGATGTGCTTTTTGAGGGCAGACGAGTTGTCAACAATATCACTCGCGTGGCTGGAGTATTTTTTATCAAAACGATCTACTCGGTATTATTGTCAGTCATCTGTGTGCTTTCTATTTTCGGCGGAGCGGACTTTAGTTTTGGCTTTCCGTTTATTCCTATCCAGATCACATTGATCGATGCAGCTATTGAGGCTTGGCCTTCGTTTGTGACAATGATGGAGCCGAATCATCATCCGGCCCCTAAAGATTTTTTACCTGTGGTCTTGAAAAAGGCGCTTCCGTTCGCCTTGATGATTTTGATTTATATTTGTTCGATTCATTTTTTTGTTGAAACAACAAATGCACAGACCATTATGTATTACGGTATCGTATATATCAGTATGCTAGCGGTTGTAAAATCGTGTATTCCGATGAACCCTTTGCGTTTGTTTGTATCTACTACAATGGTAATTGGCTTTACCTTTGGCGTGTTGATATTTAAAAATTTGTTTCATCTTGCGTTTACCGGCTGGTTTGTGGTCGGTATGATGATCGTCTATCTTGTTATGATCTTACTGTTGGCAAAATATAAAACAAAGAGCAATTCCTAATATCATAGGAGTTGTTCTTTTCTTTAAAAAACGTTAGGAGAAATCATCCAATGAAAATAGTTATCGTATATGCATCGATTCATCATCAAAACACAAAAAAAATCGTTGATGATCTGTGTGAACATTTTTCCTTAGACAGCATCGATCTGACTCAAGAACCTCATCCGGATATTTCCTCTTACGATCGCATTGGACTTGCCTCAGGAATTTATTTTGGCTCAGTACATCAGCTAATCAAAGTGTTTGTTGAGAAAACTAAGTTTCGACAAGATCAAAAATGTTTTGTCATCACCACTGCCGGGGCACCTTGGATAGACTTTTCAATCTTTTTTTATCAATTCTTAAAGAAAAAAGAAATCGAATGTTGCGGATCGTTCCATTGTCGCGGATATGATACATATGCGATCTTTGGAAAAATCGGAGGAATTGCCAAAGGACATCCGAATAGCAAAGATAAAATGCGAGCCCGCCAATTTTTGAACAACATAAAATAAAATATAAAAAAAGCCGACACTGTCGGCTGAATTTTTTTATGGAGCAGGTGATGAGAATCGAACTCACGTAGTCAGCTTGGAAGGCTGAAGTTCTACCATTGAACTACACCTGCAGTGGTGACCCGTGGGCGATTCGAACGCCCGACCCTTTGATTAAAAGTCAAATGCTCTACCAACTGAGCTAACGGGTCAAAAATAAATGGTGCCGACTATAGGAATTGAACCCACAACCTACTGATTACAAGTCAGTTGCTCTACCAATTGAGCTAAGTCGGCACATA
>NZ_CALVBG010000056.1 GCF_944325745.1 uncultured Faecalicoccus sp.
TTTTTGCCATCTTCTATTCCTCCTTATCCTTTCACCTTTAATTCAACAGGTTTCTGAGCTGCATGCGGATGTTCGCTACCTGCATAAACAAACAAATGTCCACGCATTACATCACCCAATTTAGTGTGTGGCAACATTCCCTTGATAGCTCTTTCTACCCATTCTACTGGATATTTTTCTTTCATTTCTTTGGCGGTACGAACACGCAGACCTCCAAAGTATCCAGAGTGGTTGTAGTACTTCTCTGTGTTCAATTTGTTTCCTGTCATGTCGACTTTGTCGGCATTGATCACAATTACATAATCACCACAGTCAACATTTGGTGTGTATGTAGGTTTGTGTTTTCCTCTTAATACATGAGCACAAGTTGTAGCCAAGCGACCTAAGGTTTGTCCTTCGCCATCAACAACATACCATGTACGTGTTACGTCGGCTGGTTTAGCCATTGTAGTTTGACGCATTCTCTTTTCCTCCTTGTTTTGAGCGTTACCGGGGCTCAAACGGCCGAAGATTAGCCAAGTACTATCTTAAGAAAAAAAGGGGTAAAAGTCAATGTAAAAAAGGCGCTTTTTCGTGAAAAACACCTTCTGATCAGTAACAAACTTCCATGAGATAAAGTCCTTGAGGACTGGCATTGTATCGACAAGCTTCTTTGTCTTTCAAATCTAACATTTTCTGGACATCTTGCGGCGTGATGGTTTCTTTGCCCACCTCGATCAAAGTCCCTGTCATCATTCGAACTTGATAGCGTAAAAATCCGTTGCCTTCAAATAAAAAATGATAATCTTGATCTCTTTTTTCTATCGAAATCATTTTGATCGTTTTGACACGAGACTTTCTTGGATCGATGCGACTGCTGGAGAAAGTAGTGAAATCATGCGTCCCAATCAAAATATGACACGCTTCAATCATCTTCTCGATATTGAGATCTTGATACAAGATTCCTTTTGTTCGGCAGGCAAAAGGATCTCTCTGATTTTTTGTCGCAATATAAAGATATCTTTTAGATCGGCAGGAGAACCGGGCATGGAAATCATCCTCTGCTTTTTCAGCACTTTGGATTCGAATATCCAAGGGCAATAACGAATTTAATGCCCGCACATAGGAAGCCGGTTCTATCTTACCATCGCTTTCAAAGTGAAAGACTTGCCCTAATGCATGAACCTTGGCATCCGTTCTTCCACTTGCCACGATCGAAGTTGGCTTCTTATGGATCTTTTCTAATGCGGATTCAATAATTTCTTGAATGCCTAATGCATTTTCTTGTTTTTGCCAGCCGGCATAAGCCCAGCCATCATAGGCAACTGTGCACTTGATGATCATAGAATCCAAATTCCTAGGCAAACACCCAAGATCACTACACTCATCGCCATGCCAAAGATATCTTTTGTTTTCATCTTCAAGACTTTATAACGCGTTCTTTGGCGATTCGGATCATATCCTCGTGCTTCCATGGCATTGGCCAACTGTTCAGCACGATCAAAGCTGGAAACAAACAAAGGTACGATCAAAGACAAAATCGAAAAGATTTTTTCCTTTAATCCGCCATTTTCAAAATCAACACCCCGGCTTGCCTGCGCATTCATGATTCTCTGCGTCTCTTCGATTAATGTTGGGATAAAACGTAATGCGATACTGATCATCATCGCAATAATATGTGCTGGAAGTCCGATCTTCTCAAACGGTTTTAATAACTTCTCGATTCCTAAAGTTAAATCTAAAGGTTTCGTCGTGGCCGTCAAGATCGTTGTCAGAATGATCATAAACATCAAGCGCACTACGATATATAAAGTTTGATAGATAGCATCCGAATAGACACTGAACCAGCCCCATTGGATCCACGGTGTTCCGGTTTTAATAACCAAAGTATTGATCACCAACAAGAAGATCATCATCCAAATCATGGGCTTCATAGCTCGTAAAGCATAAGATATTTGTAATTTTGAAAGAAATAACGCAACGACAATAAAAGCGGCAATCACGACATAACCGACAGCACCCGCCGGAATAAAAACCGCAATCATCAAAAACAAAAGAACCATGATCTTGGCTCGAGGATCTAAATGATGAATGACAGAATCTAAAGGCATATAGCGACCCAATGCGATATTATTCATGACCATTCACCTGCCCTTTGATACATTCAACTAAAGACGGCATATCTAAGATCGAATCCGGGATCTTAAATCCTTTTTCCTGTAACATCATTTTCAAACGGATAATGGCCGGCGGATTGATTCCCACTTCGATCATCCATTCCGGATGTTCAAAAAAAGTACGGACATCGTTTTCTTGCAGAACCTTTCCATGATCTAAAACAATCACATGGTCACAATAGCGCATCACATGTTCCATATCATGAGAAACTAAAAGAATCGTCTTTCCCTGCTTCTTATTCAGGTCCATGAATAAAGTCATCATCTCTTTGGCCCCTTGCGGATCCAATCCGGCCGTCGGCTCATCCAACACCAAGACTTGCGGATCTAACACTAAAATACCCGCAATGGCCACACGTCTTTTTTGTCCTCCTGACAATTCAAAAGGAGAGCGTTGAAGATAACTTTCATCTAAGCCGACCATAGGTAAGATCTTGCGGACCAGTTCATTGGCTTTTTCTTCTTCAATGCCAAAATTTTTAGGCCCAAACGCAATATCTTTTTCAATCGTTTCTTCAAACAATTGATATTCTGGAAACTGGAAAACCAACCCTACTTCTTTTCGAAGCTGTTTGATATCTTTGATCTTTAATAACGGCTGGATATGAAAACCACAAATATCCAATGTCCCGGCACTAGGAATCAGAAGACCGTTCAAATGTTGAACCAAGGTTGATTTCCCAGACCCTGTCTGCCCGATGATCGCTGTGACCTTGCCTTCTGGAATCGATAAGTCGATCCCTTTCAAGGCTTGATGAGAAAATGGCGTTCCCGCGTTGTATGTATGTTCTAGATGGTTGATTTCAATTGACATAACTGATTCACCACCTCTTCTAACGTACAGACTTCCTGATTTGTGATTTTTTCTTTTGTCAGTTCTTTTGAAACTTTTAACGCAAAAGGAATATCCAACATCATCGATGCCAGTTCTTTTTCATGCGCAAAGATCTCCATGGGCGTTCCTGTCAAAACAACATGGCCATCTTTCAGGACGATCACATATTCACTTTGAGCAACCTCTTCCATATCGTGTGTAATGGAAAGAATCGTTCGATCCTTTTCACTATGTAATTTTTGGATCTGCTCATTGATGCTGGCTTTTCCTTGCGGATCCAACATACTTGTCGATTCATCAAAAATAATGATCTCAGGCTCAATCGCCAAGATACCAGCAATCGCCACTCTTTGTTTTTGCCCTCCCGAAAGCTTTGTGGGTTCACTGTTTAAAAAATCGAGCATGCCCACACGTCCTGCCACATCCTCAATGATGTCTTGCATCTGCTCCTGAGGCACGCAATGATTCTCCAGACCAAATGCAATATCGTCCGCGACCGTAGAGCCAATGAACTGGTTATCGGGATTTTGGAAAACAATTCCTACATGATCACGAAGTTTATAAACACTTTCTTCGTTTAGGGATTGTCCTAAGATTTCAATAGATCCCTGTTTGGGACTCATTAACCCAATCAATAATTTTGCGATTGTACTTTTCCCCGATCCATTGTGTCCAATGATCGTTGTATAACAACCTTTAGGAATGGAAAAAGCAACATCCGATAAGACATCCTTCTTTCCATCGTAGGAAAAAGACAGTCCTGAGACCTTGATAGCATCCATGGACACCCCTCCTTAACTTGTACATTATATCGAAATCCGATTCAGTTTAAAAGAAAAAAGAGAGCTAAGAAACTACATTCTCCCGCATCTCTTTCAAAATCTTTTTAAATTCACGATAAAACAATAGGCTTGTCGTCAAAACGGCGATCGTATCGGCAATCGGTTCTGCCAAGAAGACCGCAAATACTTTGTCTTCAAAAAAGTTAGGCAAAATATATATACAAGGAATCAAACAAATGATCTTTCGAAATACCGCTAAAAAAGAACTGATCTTTGAATTGCCAAGCGCAATAAAAGATTGTTGGCAAGAAGTTTGGATTCCCATCAAAAACACACCGCATAAATAGATTCGCATGGCCCAGCAACTGATTTCTGTCAATTGCGGATCACTGGTAAAAATCATGACAAATAAAGAAGGCACGCACATTGCCAAGGCCCATAACAATGTAGAATAGCTTACACAAGCGATGGTCTGTAATTTAAAGGCTTTTTGAACTCTTGACGCTAAGCCTGCACCATAATTATAACTAATGATCGGCTGTCCTCCCTGGGTCAGACCTTGTAAAGGAAGCATGGCAAACTGCATAACACTAGACAAGATCGTCATCGCTCCTACTGCGATATCGCCGCCGTAACGAAGCAACGAAGAGTTAAAACAAAGGACCAAAATACTTTCTGTTCCCTGCATCAAGAACGGTGACACACCTAAGGCCACACAAGGCAATAAAATAGCAGGCCGCAAGCGAAGATTCTGTTTTCTGATGCGAAGCTTGCTGTTGGTGCTGCATAGAAAGTAAACGGCCCAGACAGCACTCAAGGCTTGTGAAAGAATGGTAGCCAAAGCAGCTCCTTTGACCCCCATATCAAACAAGAAAATAAAAATCGGATCCAAGATAATGTTTGTCACTGCACCAATACAAACCGTCAACATACTGATCAAAGAAAACCCTTGGCAAGAAATGAAGGCATTCATTCCCAGGGTCACCTGCACAAAGATCGTTCCAATGGCATAGATTTTGATATAATCTTGCGCATAACCGATCGTATTGGAACTGGCCCCAAACAAATACAATAAAGGCTCATTGAATAAAAGCATGCCCAAAGTCAACAGGATGGAAATCAAAACTAAGGAGACAAAACACGTCCCTAAGATCTTTTCCGCCATCGCATCATTTTTCTTTCCCATAAAAATACTGGCACGCGGAGCTCCACCCATTCCAAAAAGATACGCAAAAGCACTGACGATCATGATCAGCGGAAAACAGACGCCCACACCCGTCAATGCCTGACTGCCTACTTCTGGTATATGCCCGATATACATGCGATCGACCATATTATAAAGCGCATTGACTACCTGGGAAGTAATCGAAGGCACCGCCAGGACCCATAATAAATGAGATAGTGGTTCTTTTCCTAAATCGACACTTTTTGAAAGCGATAACTTCAAAATGATCCCTCCTTATAAACCAAACAAAAGAAAGTTTACGCCTGAAAAAGAAAAATGGCAAGCCGTCATGCCTGCCATTGATCAAGCTAAGAAATCAGAATCTTCTGGTTGTTCCGGAGCACTTTTTAAAGGAACATCCATGACAACTGTATCTTCTTCCGGAAGCAAGAATTCATCTAATTCTTCCTTCTTTTTCTTATCCAAATGCAGCTTGATAAGAATTGCACTTAAACATGCCGCAAATGCGGATAATGCCACAATGATCTTAATCCACTTTTTCATATTTTCCTCCTTGCCAAAGCCATTCCATCCCCCTGGTCTGTAAATTCGACGATGAAATCATCCAATTGTTCTAAAAAATCATGATATTCTTTTAATTTACGAACCAATTGTCGGGTATTGCGATTTTTAGTTCGCTCCGGATGTTCCACCAAACCATGGAATTTCATATTATCTGAAATGATTATACCATGGCAAGATAACAGTGGGGAAAATTTATGAAAAAAGCGAGTATATTGTGCCTTGGCCGCATCAATAAAGATGCAGTCGAAGGTATCGTTCAATTCCACCTCAAAAGCGTCTTTTTCAATCAAAGTGATTTGATCTTCCAAATGCATCTGTTGGATATTTTCACGCGCTTGCTGCGCGCGTTCCGGATCCCTTTCAATCGTCACCACACGCATCGAAGGATCCAACTGCGCTACCCGAATCGCCGTAAATCCAACAGCGGTCCCAATTTCCAAAAAGGAATGGCAATGATATTCTAGAATTTTCTCTTTCAAATATTCAAAACCTTCATCTTTTAAGATGGGGACATTTTCAAGCTGTGCACGTTCTTTGATATCGCCAATCGATTTCATAAGTCACCTATAAAAAAGGAAGTAGATTGCTCTACTTCACAAATTGTACGATTGCCATAGGAGCAGCATCCCCTTTGCGGATCCTTGTCTTGATCACGCGAGTATACCCTCCGTTTCTGTCTGCATAGGCCGGTCCAATCTCGTTGAACAGCTTCTGCAGTGCAGTCGTTCCTTCTTCATCCACTTCCACGTTTCGTACAAAGCTTGCGGCCTGACGACGGGCATGCAGATCATTGCGTTTTGCCAATGTCACCAGCTGATCCATAACGGCACTGAGTTCTTTGGCTTTCTTTTCTGTTGTCTCGATCTGTCCGCTCTCGATCAGTGAGGTCGCCATGTTTCTCAACAAAGCTTTTCTATGATCGGCGGTACGTCCTAATTTACGATTCCACATACGACTTCCTCCTACTCATTACTTGACTTGAAACTCAATCCAAGTGAATATATCTTATCTTTTACTTCTTTGAGACTCTTTTTCCCTAAATTACGAACATGGATCATTTCATCTTCTGTCTTTTGACAAAGTTCTTCCACAGTTGTGATTCCTGCACGTTTCAAACAGTTATAAGACCGGACAGAAAGTTCAAGGTCTTCGATCATCTTGTGCTGAATGGAAGAAGAAGAATCCTCTTCTACTTTCGTTTCGACCGTCTCAACATGCTCCAACTGACTTTCATCAATATCCTTTAAGATTTCGAAATGATCGCGCAAGATCTTGGAACTGATTGAAAGACTTTCCGATGGGGAAAGACGTCCATCCGTCAAGATCTCCATTGTCAAGCTTTCAGTTCCGTCAGCGTTTTCATCCACACTGTAGCTCACTTTTTTCACTGGAGAATAAAGAGAATCTGTATAAATAATACCTAGAGGCTGTCCTTCGTTTTGATACAAATGCTTATTGACGTCGGCCGTTTTATAACCACGTCCCAAGCGAGCTTGCATCTCCATGTTGAAATCAGCACCTTCAGCTAAGGTACAGATCACCAAATCAGGGTTCAAAACTTCAACTCCGCTTGGACATTCAATATCCGCAGCCGTTACGGTACAAGGGCCAACTTTATTGATACGCAATGTATAAACATCGTTATCATGAATATCGATTTTTAAGATCAACTGTTTGATATTCAAGATGATCATTGCGGCATCTTCTTTAACACCTTCGATACCGGTGAATTCATGATAGATTCCATCAATACGAATACTGAAAACAGATCCGCCTGGTAAAGAAGACAACAGTACGCGGCGCAGCGCATTTCCCATTGTTACTCCAAAGCGATTCTGTAATGGTGTAAAAACAAACTTTCCGTAAGTTGAAGATTCTTCGATCGTTTGAATGGTATAGTTTGCCATCGGGACACCTCCTATTTTCTAATTTCTATCCACGAGGTCGTTTTGGCGGACGACATCCGTTATGTGGGATCGGCGTCACGTCATTGATCATCGTGATGC
>NZ_CALVBG010000057.1 GCF_944325745.1 uncultured Faecalicoccus sp.
AATGGTATCGTATTTGGTATCAAATGATGTTAGAGTTTTTATAAAAAAATGGACTTTAGTGTCCATTGTTGATAATTTGATATCCTTTTCTCTTTACGGTATTTCGAATATAATCGATCGTTTGATCCAATCCATGGTCTGCCAGGGTTGTCAGAAGATGTAGGATCAGCTTGTCGGTATCCGGGTGGATCATGATGCGGTTTCGTCCCTGGAGATAGTAATCCAAAGCGCTGCGGTCGGTGTATTTTTCTTTTTGATAGATCATACTGGCGGCAACGCGGTCACAAAACATTTCGATCACATAGTTGACGGGCATACGCACAGGATGGACGCCTTGGGGGCCGTTATCGAGCCAATATTCCCAATGGTGTTTGTTTCTTCCTTTATGGTGAAGCCAGCTCAATGAATACCCAATGTCTTCTTTTTGGGCATCGATGGGAGAACGGAAACCTTGATAGTATTGGAATCCAGTCTTTAATTCGGTCCAGGAATATTTACTGAGATCGTGCAAGAAGCCTTGTTTATAAAGATGACACCGAAAACAGAGCTTGGTAACCTCTGCTTTATGTTTGTTGATGGTTTTTAAATGCCCTTTGATCTTAGAAAGGGAGGTCATGGGATCACTTCCTTTTGACGTTTTTTATTCTAGCACAAAGTGTTAGAATGATACCATTGAAACCCAGGGAGGAATTTTCATGAAATTTGCGGACTATATTTATCATCATCCGGATGTTGAAACCTTAAAAAAAGAAATTCAGACGATCGAGAAACAGCTTCAGGAAGCTTCGGATCTTGAATCGTTCTGGAATGCGTTTATGGCCTTTGATGCCTTGAATCAACATTTGTCTACGGATCTGAATCTTTGCGAGATCCGCCATACGATCAATACCAAGGATTCGTATTATAAACAGGAAGAAGATTATCTCAATGAGATCCTGCCAATCGTTCAGGAAGATCTGGTTCGAGTCGGCAATGTAATCTTGGAAAGTCCTTATCGAAAAGAACTGGAAAAGAAGATCCCGCAAACGTATTTTTGGGCCAAAGAACTGGAAAAGAAATGTTTTTCACCGGAAGTGATCGAAGATCTGCAAATCGAAAACAAAGCTTCCAGTGCTTATCAACAGCTTGTGGCCGGTGCTCAGGTGGAATTTGACGGAAACACGTATACACTTTCGCAATTAGAGCCTTTGATGAAAAGTAAGGATCGCTCATTGCGCAAACGAGCTATGAAAGCTTACTGGGGCTGGTTTGAAGAAAACGAGGAAGAACTGGCTTCGATTTTTGATACGTTGGTCAAGACAAGAGACCGAATTGCCAAAAAATTGGGATACGAAAACTTTATCGGCTGCGGATATGACCGCATGTATCGTTTTGACTATGATCAAAAGGATGTCGAAACGTACCGTCAACAAGTTTTAAAGACGGTGGTTCCTTTAAATAACAAGCTTTATGAAAGGCAGAAAAAGCGATTAGGTGTCGATCGTTTGATGGCGTGGGATGAAAAAGTGGAATTTGTGAGCGGCAACCCTAAGCCCAAACACGATCGCCAAACGATGGTTCAGTTGGCTTTACAGATGTATCGGGAATTGTCTGTGGAAACGGGTGAGTTCTTTGCGTATATGATCGATCATGATCTGATGGATCTGGACAGTAAACCGGGAAAAGCGGCCGGCGGCTATTGTACGTATCTCAATGATTATGATGCCCCGTTTATCTTTGCGAATTTCAATCAGACCAGCGGCGACGTCGAGGTCCTGACCCATGAAGCAGGACACGCCTATCAGGCTTACTCTTCCAAAGAGATCGTTCCGATGGAATGTATTTGGCCCACCAGTGAAAGTGCGGAGATCCATTCGATGTCGATGGAATTTTTGACCTATCCATGGATGAAAAACTTCTTTTTGGAAGATACGAAAAAGTTTATCTTTGATCATTTGAGCGGGGCCGTTAAATTCTTGCCGTATGGAGTGCTGGTCGATCATTTCCAGCACGAAGTCTATGCCCACCCCGAAAAAGATCATGCCTGGCGTATGCAGATATGGAGAGAGCTGGAAAAACAATATCTTCCGCATAAAGACTATGAAGAAATTGAACTCTTAGAAAGAGGCGGCTGGTGGATGCGGCAGCTGCACATCTTTATGGATCCTTTCTATTATATTGATTACACGCTGGCACAAGTCTGTGCATTACAGTTCTGGGCCAGAGCACAGAAAAAAGATCCGGATACATTCCAGGATTATCAGCGGATCTGTAAGTTAGGCGGCAGTCTTCCGTTCAAACAGATCGTAAACCAGGCGCATCTTAAAGTTCCTTTTGAAGAAGGGTGTCTGGATGAAACGATCCAGGAAGTCTCTGCGGCTCTGGATTCAATCATGGATGAGGAACTTTCATGAGAAGGGCCAGACAACAGCTTTCAACCATCGAATGCGAAAGGATCCTGAATCAAAATACATCGGGCATCTTATCCCTTTGCGGCAAGGATCAGCAGCCTTACGGGGTCCCGTTAAGTTATGCGTATGCGGATCATCGGATCTTTTTCCACGTCGCGAAAAGCGGTCATAAATTGGATTTGATCCAAGAGAATTCCAAGGCATCATTTACGGTGATCGACCAGGATCATGTACTGCCGGAAGCTTTCACGACAAAGTATAAAAGCGTGATCGTTCAGGGAAAACTATGGATTGCCAAGGATCCCTTAAAACGAGAAGGGCTGATCAAGCTGAGTGAAAAATACAGTCCGGGATTCGATCCCGATCCAGAAATCAAACGGTATGGGGATCAATGTGAGGTTTTAGTTTTAGAAATCGAAACTTGTACCGGAAAACAAGCAAAAGAATATTTATAAAGAAGAAATTGAAAGAAGAATATGCAAAACGACACACTTTCCAGATTACGCAATGGGGAAGCCTTAAATTTATCGCAGCAGATCAAGATGATCTTGTTGTTGGCGATCCCTGCCATATTATCGCAGATCTCCAGTACGGCGATGCAGTATATCGATGCCAGTATGGTGGGAAGTCTGGGCGCCCAGGCTTCTGCCAGCATTGGTTTAGTCTCCAGTACGACATGGATGTTTGGTGGTGTAAGTTTTGCGATCATTACCGGCTTTACTGTTCAGGTAGCCCATGCGATCGGAGCTAAAAATTTTGTGCGCGCCCGCAATATTATGAAGCAGGGCTTCTTGTTTGGCGAGGGGTTTGCGTTGGTTTTGGCGGTGGTTGGCGCCGGCATTTCTTCCTTTTTACCAGGATGGTTAGGGGGAACACCAGAGATCTTACAGAATGCCTTTTTGTACTTTCTGGTCTTTGCCTTGTTTCTTCCTTTTCAACAATTGAATTATTTGGCCACAGGGATGCTGCAGGCATCGGGGAATATGAAGGTTCCCAGCATCTTGAATATCTTGATGTGTATTTTGGATGTGTTCTTTAATATGTTCTTTATCTTTTATCTGGATCTGGGGGTCATGGGCGCCAGTATTGGAACGGGTTGTTCGCAGCTGGTAGTTTCTTTACTGATGTGCGGCTTTCTCTTTTTCAAAAGTGAGTTTTTACATCTTCGTAAAGAGGAAAAATTCCACTGGGATAAAGAGATTTTTTCCCAGGCCTTGCGAATCGGACTTCCGGTCGGTTTAGATCGGCTGGTCACCAGCAGTGCCTATGTGGCCTTCACGCGCATCGTTTCTCCATTAGGGACAATTGCGATTGCGGCCAACAGTTTTGGCATCACGGCCGAAAGTCTTTGTTATATGCCGGGTTATGGGGTGCAAAGTGCGGCCATTACTTTGATTGGTCAAAGCATTGGCGCTAAGCGTAAAGATCTGACTTTTCGCTTAGGGGTGCTGACGACATTCTTAGGAACGGGACTGATGACTTGTTCCGGGTTATTTATGTATTTTGGTTCGCCATTGATGATGCATCTTTTGAGTCCGGATGCTCAGATCGTCGCTTTAGGGGTACAGATCCTTCGCATTGAGGCTTTTGCCGAACCGATGTATGGGGCCAGTATCGTAGTGGCCGGCGTTCTTCAGGGAGCTGGCGATACTTTATCTTCTTCTTTGATGAATCTTGTCAGCATGTGGTGTGTCCGTATTCCATTGGCGGCCATTTTGGCAGGAACTTACGGTTTGCCGGGTGTCTGGTTTGCGATGGCCTTAGAATTGAACGTGCGCGGTATCTTATTCTTGATTCGTCTGTTTCGTAGGAAATGGATGAGAAAACTAGCCTGATCCACAAAACAACTCCCCTTTTTAAACAGGGGAGTTTAAAAATTCATGAGGTGCCAAGATTCTTGGATAAAGAATTCCAGATTCCAGAAAGTCTTTGTCGCCAGTTAATAAAACATCTGCGTTTGCGTGTAAAGCAGCACGCAAAATAGGTCTATCATTTTTATCACGAACTTTATCTTCAAGAGGATTCTTTTTCAAAGGTACAGGTACAATTTCTAAAGAAATGCAAGATATAGACAAAAATTGATTCAGAACATCTAACTTGTGAGGAAACTTCTTGGCAAAAACTCGTTTAAGTTCATCTATTGTTTGTTCACAAATTAAACCGTGATTTGGATATGTAACAGCTTTTATATAAGCAAAATATGGAACACTGTTTACGTTGAGTGCAGCTGAAATAATGATATTAGTATCAATTAGAACTCTCATTCTTTATCGTTTCTGATTTCTTTTACAAGATCGATGATTTCTCGCTCAGATGTCAATCCTGTTTTATCAGCTTCTTGCGAAAGTTCTTGTTGCAGCATCTGCATGGCGTAAACAGCGGAATTAACGAGCCGGACACTTTTGCCCTCAACTATAAAAGTCACTCGGTCTCCATTCGATACACCTAATACATCTCGTACATCTTTTGGAATCGTGATTTGACCTTTTGCCATGACCTTGGCATTGTCAATAAATGCATTAGAAAACATAGATTTACACCACCTTTCAAAAGTAGGGAAATCCCTACTTTTATTATAAATAATTGATTATTTATATACAATGATTTTTATAAGCTTTAAAATGATTTATATAAAAGGCGGTGGGTATTTATGAAGAAAATAGTAAAAGTCGAGCCTTATTATAAACCGAGAATGTGGGGCGGAGGAACGAGATTGCGCAATGAATTTCATTATGTGACTGAAGTGGTACCACTAGGAGAAGTCTATAATGTAGTGGCTTTGCCTCATCATGCGGATTGTTTCGTACCGAAAATGAATTGTACTTTGTCTGAATTATATGATCATTATCCGGAATGGTTTGAATGTGAAACACCAGAGTTGCCTATTCGTGTCAATATTTTAGATCCAATGGAGGATCTTTCCATTCAAATTCATCCTGATGATGATTTCGCAAGGCAATATAATAAGGGGCGCGGCAAACCGGAAGCTTGGGTTATTTTAGACGCTCCTGAAGAAGGATATATTGAATTTGGACATTATGCTCAAAATAAAGAAGAGTTTATTCGCTGGGCAGAACAAAAAGAATGGGAAAAGCTCCTTCGTTATCTTAAAACACCGGTGGACGGTTTTATAGATATACCGGCAGGGACTTTGCATGCGATTGGCAAAGGCGTATTAACCTACAATATTTCCAGGAATGCGGATTGTACACTACGGCTTTATGACTATGATCGGGTTGATCCAGATACAGGAAAGAAAAGACCTATTCAACCTGAGGCTGTCTTTGAAAATGTTAATATCCCAGATCGATTGATATCGTTTCTAATGTTTCCGTCGGCAACGGAGTGGGGATGCAAAGTGACGCGTTATTGGGATGAGCCGGGATTGTATACATTAATGCGAATTCAAACAGAAGATCGAGGGCGGTTTTTGCATGATCGCTTTGCGTTCTATACTTGTGTAAAAGGATCTGGTATGGTCAATGATATCAAGGTTGAACAGGGCGAAACCATCTTGGTTCCTGCTCATACCGGATGGCTAGAGTTCCAGGGCAACATGGATCTTTTTTTGGCCAGTTATCGGAATGAGAATAGTTAAGGATACTTTTATTAAAATTTATGATAATTCGAAAAAACTATAATAAAACACTCGAAATTACTATAATAAAATACTCGAAAAAACTATATCACGAATCAAATAGTATTGATCTTTGATATAAATTCGTCCATGTATTTCTTATTTTATAGAAGAAGTAACGTAAAATTTGAAAATTAACATAAAATAGGTTACCACAAAAAAAGTGTGATATAAGGATAGAAAAAGACCCGATCTATTGTTGATTGGGTCTTTGTGGCGTTGGATCAATATCCTAGTTCTTCGCCGACCAGGATCACATGAATGCGTCCGGTCTGGCCGCTTCTTCTTGTGACAAGGATCTGATTACAGATACAGTCGGGTTCCAGACAATTCATGCATCGTCCAAAGCGGGCACAAGGAGTATCTTTGTGCAGTCTTGTCGTGTTGGGAGGGGTTGCCATATTGCGGACGCGGGCGATGCCGCTTGGAACATCGGTTACGACTTTGTTCATGCCGGCGATCACTAAAACGTGTTCGGGACCGAAACATAAATAACAGATGCGGTTGGCGGTGCCGTCAATATTGATCAGTTCGCCGTCTAAGGTGATCGCATTGGCGCTCATCAAAAACCAGTCGGCATTGAAGATCTTGGTCGCCTGTTCTTTTTTGTCTCCCTGCATGCGGTCGATCGCATCATAGTTGCCTTCTTTCAGGGTTTGGATCAGACCAATCTCTTCCATGGTCATGGATCCGCCCCAGCCAATCGAGCTATTTTCCGGAATCAGTTCTAAAGCTTTGGCCAAGGCATCTTCTTTAGTAGCGCAATAATAACCGCTCATATTTCGTTTTTCTAAATTTGCAATGATCGTTTTAGCGGTATTTTGAAAAGAAATTTGTTTGGGATTCATAGTGTTCCTCCTTTTTTGTTTTCATTGTATCATGCATTTGGCTTGTTTTATACCTATTAGGGGTATAATATGTATGTGGTGGTGATTTTATGAATGAATTAAAAAAACAGTATAAACATATGCCAAGAGATGAAAAAGAAGTGCGAAATATGAAGAGTCGGCTGCATCGTATGGTGGGGCAGCTTAACGGTATTGAAAAAATGTTGGATGAAGGCCGTTACTGTGGAGATATCTTGATTCAGATATCGGCGATCGAGAGTGCTCTGCAGGCTTTAGGATATATAGTCTTGCAGGATCATCTGGAGACTTGTGTTCGAGAAAAAGTCAAAGAAGACGACGAGGAAGTCATGAAGGAAGTGCTGACTTTGATCAAGAAATTAAAATAGAGGTGATACGATGGAAAAGCAGTTTGATGTCA